>JAPLTE010000137.1 GCA_026398235.1 Verrucomicrobiota bacterium | reverse complement strand
CGCCTATATTGAGGCGCAAGCGCCGTGGAAGCTCGCCAAAGACCCGGCGCAAGCCGGCCAGCTTGACACGGTGCTTTACCACCTCGCCGAAGCATTGCGCATTCTCGGGATCTTGATCACACCCGTGCTTCCCGAGGCCGCACAAGGCATGGCCGCGCAGCTCAATGTGAGCGCCGAGCCCCGGCTTGCAGATGCGCTCAGCCCGGAAGCCGTGCTGCCCGATGGCCACGTGCTCGGCAGCCCGACGCCGCTCTTTCCGCGCGTTGAGGCGGAGGCGAAAAGTTAATTGCTCAAACGGTGGATCGCGACCTCCGGGCGCGATGAGCGGCGTGCCTATTTTATCCGATTTTGCGCCTCTTGCGCCTTTTTGCGGCTAATTTCTTGGCGCGGACGCGCGTTGGTGCTTGAATCGCCCCTCTATGAAAATCGTCGTCGCGTATTCCGGCGGACTCGACACGTCCGTCCTCCTTCAATGGCTTAAACAGACTTACAGTGCGGAGATCGTCGCGTTTTGCGCCGATGTCGGCCAGGAAGAGGAACTCGACGGGCTCGAACCCAAGGCGCTCAGCACCGGCGCCTCCAAATGTTACATCGACGATCTGCGCGAGGAATTCGCGCGCGATTTCATTTTCCCGATGATCCAGGCGGGTGCGATTTACGAAGGCCAATATTTTCTGGGCACCAGCATCGCCCGGCCCTTGATCGCCAAACGGATGGTGGAGATCGCCCGCGCCGAGGGAGCCGATGCCGTGGCGCATGGCGCGACCGGCAAAGGCAACGACCAGGTGCGTTTCGAGCTTACCGCCGCCGCCCTCGCCCCGGAATTGCAAGTGATCGCCCCGTGGCGGCAGGAGCGGTTCCGCCAGCAGTTCCCCGGCCGCGCCGAAATGATTGCGTTTGCGGAAGCGAACAAGATTCCCGTTCAAGCCTCCGCGAAAAAATCGTATTCGATGGACCGCAATCTCCTGCACATCAGCTTCGAGAGCGGCATTTTGGAAGACCCGTGGTTTGACGCCAGCGCGCCGGAAGTGCGCGACATGTATGTGCTCTCCGTCAGCCCGGAAGAAGCGCCGGATAAGGCCGAATACGTGGAACTCGCTTTTGAAAAAGGGATCTGCACCGCGATCAAATACGACGGCATCGACGCGCTGCTTGCTTCGATGAAATACCCCGGCCAGCCTGTGTTCAACCCGGAAGGATACGCGGTGCTCTCGCCGCTGTGGGTGATGAAGGTACTCAACAAACTCGGCGGCAAGCACGGGATTGGCCGCGTGGATATGGTGGAAAACCGCTTTGTCGGCATGAAGAGCCGCGGCGTTTATGAAACTCCCGGCGGCGCGATTCTGCTCTTTGGCCACCGGCAGGTGGAGTCCATCACGATGGACCGCGAAGTGATGCACCTGCGCGATGCGCTCATCCCGAAATATGCGGAGCTGGTTTACAACGGCTTCTGGTTCTCGCCGGACCGCTACGCGCTGCAAGCGCTCGTGGACGAGTCGCAGAAGAACGTGACCGGGGTCGTGCGGCTCAAGCTTTACAAGGGCAACCTCATCACCGCAGGCCGCAAGAGCCCGCTAAGCCTCTACAACCCGCACATCGCCACGATGGAAGCCGACCCGACGCAGGCCTATAATCAGACCGACGCCACCGGGTTCATCGCCCTCAACGCGCTGCGGCTCAAGGTCGCCGCGCGCGTCCACGGCAAGGCGTAGGAAAACAAGGCGTTTCTACGCACTTGCTGTGAGCGAACCTCGAATGCAAACAAATCCTGATGGGTACGATTGCTTCCGGCGGGCTATTGGACAACTTCGCGACGAGCACTTCGGCGAAACTGCCCAGAAGCTTGATTTCTTGTTGCGCCATGTTGCGTGGACAAGTAGCTCGGAACTTATTGGAGAGCTTGGCGCTACCATCCGTGATTTCTCTCACTCGAAACCGCAGCTTTCTCCTGCGCTGCAGGAGTCTCTTGATGATTGTATGCAGACCGTGCTCCGGGTAGTCAGACTTTCCTAAATAAACTAAGGAACCCAATAGCGTTCTCCTCTTGCCGGGCTTTAGCCGGCATTCTTGGCTTTGCCACCGGCTTCAGCCGGTGGTGAACACTCGCATCCAAACCCAGCCGGCTTCAGCCGGGCTTCTCCCCTGCGCTTATGGATCAGCCAACCCGACATTTTTCTCCAGCCGCTGCATCACACTCCCGCACCGGTGGTGTTCCTTCTGGTTGGCGACATAATCCAACACCCAACCCAACTGCTTCTTCCCAAAGCTGACAACCCCAAAACCGCGCTGCCATTCCAGCGCGTGGTAGCGTTCCCGGGCATTGATTTCCCGCGAGCATGCTCCTTTCAAATCCCCCACCAGATCGCTGATGCAGACAAAGGGTTCGATCTGGAGCACCAGATGCACATGCGTCGCGGTTCCCCCAATGCCGTGGAAATAGACGCCTTTGGTGTCCATGCTTCGGCGTTTGAGAAATTCATGGACTTGCAGCTCCAGCTTCTCATTGAGCAAGGGTTGATCTTCCTTGGTATGCCAGTTCAGGTGGATGAACAGTTCGTGAAAGATGTGGCTTGCCATGGCTGTTGAGCAGAGAAGCCCGGCTAAAGCCGGCTGGGGATTTCGGAGCACAGGTAACCACCGGCTAAAGCCGGTGGCAAAGCTAAAAATGCCGGCTAAAGCCCGGCATCCAGCAAAATGTCGGCCACAAATCCGCAACCACTACTATACTGGATAAAGTCCGCGACCATTCCCGTTCGGCGCAAACAGCAAATGAGGGCGTGCAGCAAGGCTTGGCAGAAATGCTGTCTGTTTTGGGTTGGGTTTGCTGCGTGTCTTTCGTGCTCTGCGCATCCTCGCTGTGAGCTTGCCCTACAAATACACGCCCGGAGGGGTGTTGCGCGCGTGCTCCAGGAAGCGCCGCGAGACGCCAATGTATTTCTCCGCCCAGGTGCGGATCTTCGCTTGCGCATCGAGGTCGAGCATTTTGACGACCTTCCCCGGCGAACCCAGGACCAGTGAGCCCGGCGGGATTTTCGTGCCGCTCGTTACCAGCGCACCCGCGCCAATAATGGAGCGCGCGCCGATCTCCGCGCCATCAAGGATGATCGCTCCCATGCCGATGAGGCATTCGTCGGCAATCGTGCAGGCATGAATCATCGCTTTGTGCCCGATGGTCACCAGTTCGCCGATGACCACTGGATAGTCATCGGCCAGATGGACCACCGAACCGTCCTGGATATTGGAGCGCGGCCCGAGATGGATGCGGTTAATGTCGCCGCGCAGCACCGTCTGGTACCACACGCTCGATTCCTCCTCCAGGGTCACGTGTCCGATGATTGTCGCTGTCGGAGCGACAAAAGCGCTGGAATGAATGGACGGTTTTTGGGCAAAAAACGCATTCATGCGTTCTTCTAATGTCATGCACATAATGGAAACATTCTCATTGCCTCCGCCGCTTGGCAATGCCGATAAACAGGAGCTTGCAGGAAATTTCGCGGTTTTGAAAAAAATCCTTTGACATCCCAAATACCGAGTGACACAACACGGTCTAGGTTTCTGGACTCCCAGGAATCCGCAGTCCAATAATCCAGTTCAAAACAACCCGCTAGAAATCCCAATCCATGAACAAGGCAGAACTCGTTGAATCCGTACAGAAAAATCTCGGTGCCAGCAAAGCTGAAGCCGAGCGCGCAGTAGCAGCCGTTATCGACAGCATCAAAGTCGGCTTGAAGAAATCCAAGAACGTTCAGCTCATCGGCTTTGGCACCTTCAAGGTTGCCGAGCGCGCAGCTCGCATGGGCGTTAATCCCAAGACAGGTCAGAAGATCAAGATCAAGAAGTCCAAGACCGTCAAATTCTCGGCTGGCAAAGATCTCAAGAGCAAAATTTAAGTTCAGGGAATTTCCCCCCCGATAACGAGACACCCCGTTTGGCCATCTGGCAAAACGGGGTGTCTCATTTAGAATGCTCCATGCCCGTCTTCGCTGACATCTTTCCCGCGCAACGCCCGCTGCTTGTTCTCGCGCCGATGCAGGACATCACCGATCTGCCGTTCTGGCGCGTGATGCAGCACTACGGCGGGGCGGATCTTTACTATACGGAGTATTTCAGAGTACACCGCGATTCCACACCTGAGCGGCATATCCTGCGGGCCATTGATGAGAACCCGACGGGCCGACCGGTGATCGCACAGATGATTGGTGAGGACATTCCCTCGCTCCTGCGCACGGCCCACGCGCTCCAGCGGCACGCGATTTTTGGGATCGATCTCAACCTCGGCTGCCCTGCGCCGGTGGTCTGTCGCAAAAGTGCGGGCGGCGGTCTGCTCAAGCGCCCCGAACACATCGACGCCATTCTGCGCGCGCTGCG
>JAPLTE010000123.1 GCA_026398235.1 Verrucomicrobiota bacterium | reverse complement strand
TCAACGGGAACGCGCCTGTGATGGCCAGGGTGATGCCGAGGAGATATCCGGCCAGGCAGGCTCCAAAGGCCGGGTTGTCGCGCTCTGTGAGCTCCTCCAAAAAGCCCACTTGGCTGGTGCGTTCGTAAAACAGCTTGCCCGCGAATAAAAAGACGAGGGCATAAGCGTAATAAGGGATGGCCTCCAGCAGGTGGAGCAAGGGTTGCAGGGTGGGGAAATCGTCCAGAGAAAAAGTGGCGAACATTCCATAAAAATACCCTTGGTTTTCCCAAATCCCACTTCAAAATAAGCTGTTTTCCGGGGAAGAGGCCCCTCTTTTGAGTAAAAAAGCTAAAACCTGAGATTGACGAGAGGGAAAGTCCTCCCTAGACTCTCCATTCGCGTCAGGTCAGACCGGCCTTTCGCCATACAATTTACACAGAAAACCGACCGTAGATAGGAGTTGAATACCATGCCAGAAGTAGTCGTTCGCAAAGGGGAACCCATTGATCGCGCGCTCAAGCGTCTCAAAAACAAACTCGATTCCGAGGGAGTGATGGACGAAGTGCGCCGCCTCCGGGCCTTTGAGACCCCGACCCAGAAGACCAAGCGCAAAGCGCGCGCGAATGCAAAGCGCGCGAAGATGAAATCTTTTCGCTTTAACTCCTAGGTTTTCCTAGTCCACCTTACAGCCATTGTCCGCAGACTGCGGGCGATGGCTGTTTTTTTTGGAGGGGATGCGGCTTTCGGGCAGCACGCGCAGAAACAGCGTAACGAATCGGTTCCGTTTGCTATTTGCCGACGTCATTCCCAATCTGGCGCTTGGGAACGAGCGCAAATCTTAGTCGATCCTTGCGTTTTAGCGCGGCAGTGGGTAGTGCCGGGTCAGATCGCGCACGCTTTCGCGCACTTTGGCCAGCACGGCTTCGTCATCCTTGTGGCTGAGGGCTTCATGGATGAGGTCGCCGATTTGCATCATCTGCTCTTCCTTCATGCCGCGCGTGGTGACGGCCGGGGTGCCGATGCGAATCCCGCCGGTGAGGGTGATCTTCTCGGTGTCAAAGGGGATGCCGTTTTTGTTGACGGTGATGCCCGCCTTATCGAGCGTCTCGCTGGCGACTTTGCCGTTGAGGCCCTTGGGGCGCAAGTCCACGAGCATGAGGTGGTTGTCGGTGCCGCCGGAGACGAGGCGGTACCCATGGTGCGTGAGCTGGGCTGCCAACGCTTTGGCATTCGTGACGATCTGCTGCGCGTAGGCTTTGAAACCGGGCTGGAGCGCTTCGTAGAGACAGACGGCTTTGCCGGCGATGACGTGCATGAGCGGGCCGCCTTGAATGCCGGGGAATACCTGCGAATCGACTCCCTTGGCATATTGCTCTTTGCAAAGAATGATGCCGCCACGCGGGCCGCGCAGGCTCTTGTGGGTGGTCGTGGTGACGAAATCGGCGTAGGGAACTGGGCTCGGATGGAGGCCGCCCGCAACGAGGCCCGCGATGTGGGCCATGTCCACAAAGAGCATCGCGCCAACGGAATCGGCGATCTCGCGCATCCGCTTGAAATCAATGATGCGCGGATAGGCGGAGGCTCCCACGACGAGCATCTTCGGTTTCACTTCGAGGGCTTGCACGGCAAGGGCGTCGTAGTCGATGGTTTCGGTTTCGGGATGAACGCCATAGGCGCTGATCTCAAAAAATTTGCCGGAGAAATTCGCCTTATGACCGTGGGTGAGGTGGCCGCCGTGGGCAAGATTCATGGCCAGGATGCGGTCGCCGGGCGTGAGGACGGAAAAGTAAACGGCCATGTTGGCGCCGCTGCCGGAGTGGGGTTGGACATTGGCGTGTTCGGCGCCGAAGAGCGCCTTGGCGCGGTCAATGGCGAGTTGCTCGACGACGTCAACGTGTTCGCAGCCGCCGTACCAGCGTTTGCCGGGGTAGCCTTCCGCGTATTTGTTGGTGAGGCAGGAGCCTTGGGCTTCCATGACGGCGCGGCTGGTGAAATTTTCAGAGGCGATCAATTCGATGTTCTCAAATTGCCGCGCCCCTTCCTCGGCAATGGCTTTGGCGATCTCGGGGTCCACTTTGCTGATGCTGCCGCCGGCCTGGAATTCCTCGCCGACATGGCCGAGTTTGCAGATGCGCCTTTCGTGCCGATTCCCGCCCTCAAACGTGCTGCCGAGGAACGTGTCGACCGTTTTCTTAACCATGTCCAGCGCGGCCCCCTTTGAGCCGAGGCAGAGGACGTTGGCGTTGTTGTGCAGGCGTGTGATGGCGGCATCTTCGGGGTTGCTCACCAGGGCGGCACGGATTTGGGGGAAGCGGTTGGCCGCGATGCTCATTCCGATGCCGCTGGTGCAAATGAGGATGCCGAAATCGGCTTTGCCTCCGATGACTTCGTTGCAGACGTGGGCGGCGAAATCCGGGTAATCGACGGATTCCGGGGTAAAGACTCCGAAATCGGCGACGGGAAATCCTTTGGCGGAGAGGTGCGAGTGGATGGCCTTTTTCAACTCAAACCCGCCGTGATCGGCGGCGATGGCAATGCGAAGGGGCGGGCGGCTGGTGGTGGCTGGAGTGGTCATGGGCTGAGGCTTGGATTTGTTAAGAAAAGCGAGAATGCCGGGAAGCGCGGCGCGGATGCGGTCCCGGCATTTGAGGTAAACTTCCGGTCCCTGGCCGATCGGGTCGGGGATGTCCGAGCGTTTATCCGGGCCGGAGAGGAATTCGGTCACCAAAAAAGTTTTGTCCGCGGCTTCGGGGAAGAAAGTCAGGATCACATCCAGATGGCCGCGCGTCATGGCGAAAATGGCATCCGCTTTTTCGACGAGGGCCTCGGTGAGCGGCTGGCTGCGGAAGCGGGAAAGGTCCGCCCCCAAAGGACGCAGAGCGGAGACGGCGTTTGCGCTGGCGGGAAACCCGGCTGCGGCGCTGATTCCGGCGGAGGCAACCTCAATGTCGCTACGGTTCTGGACGGTTTTCCGCAATAGTGCTTCCGCCATTGGGCTGCGGCAGATATTCCCGGTGCAAACGAAAAGAATGTGTTGAACTGGTTTCACAATAATAGCTGGGGCTCGCGTGTTGGAGCAGGGGGATAGAATTTCACGGATTTTTTTGCGTGTCGAGGGCCAACGTCTCCGGGTTTGCAGGTTCGGCGGGTTATATTGAATCTCTCTGCGACTGGAGTTAAGGGCACCAAGGGCGGTTTCCCTGATTTTCGGATTTTTTTGGTTTTACGTGATTGCTTCCTGTGGCGGTTCGGGTTAGCAAGTGTTAGAAATGCAAACATCGTATGCACCCGGTCGGGTCGAGCTTCTTGGCAACCACACAGACTATAATGAAGGGGTCGTTCTCTCCGCGGCGATTGATCGGGGCGTGACGTTGTCCGGCGAGCGGACCGGTTCCTCTCGCGTGACGCTTTGTTCGACCACGCTGGAGTCGACTTTCGAGGCCAGCACCGCCTCCCTTGCTCCGAATAAGGAACATGAATGGGCCAATTACCTGCTGGGAGTGTTGGATGTATTCCAAAAAGCCGGGTTGCCTGTGGGGGGCTTTAGCGCCGAAATCAAGAGCGATCTCCCGTTGGGCGCGGGGCTTTCCAGTTCCGCCGCGCTGGAAGTTTCCACGGCCATGCTGCTCCAAAAACTCTTTGGGCTCAGTCTGGATCGTCTGACCATCGCCAAACTCTGCCGCCGCGCCGAGAACGAATTTGTGGGCGTCAATTGCGGTCTTCTCGACCAAGTTTCCTCCGCTTTCGGCAAGGCGGGCCATGCGATTTTCCTCGATTGCCGCAACGAAACCGTGGAAACCACCCCGTTCCCGGACGGCGTCGAACTGCTCATAACGCAATGCGGCGTGCCGCACCGGCTTTCCGGGGGGGAATACAATGAGCGCCGTTTGCAATGCTTCGATGCCGCTGCCCGGCTCGGGGCCAAAGCTCTCCGCGATGTGACCAGCGCGCAACTTGAAGCGGCCAAAGCGATGCTCCCCACGCTCTCCTACAAACGCGCCGCCCATGTCGTGGGTGAAAACGAGCGCGTGTTGCAGGGGATCGAGTTTCTTCGCAACGGCAATGTCCGTGCTTTCGGCGCGCTCATGTTTGCCAGCCACGAAAGTTCGCGTCACAATTTCGAGAACAGCACGCCGGAGCTCGACGCGCTGGTGGAGATCGCCCGCGATCTGCCGGGCGTGCTCGGTTCCCGTTTGACGGGAGGCGGGTTTGGCGGCGCGACCGTTACGCTTCTGGAGCGCGACAAGGCGCATGCCGTCGCCGAAACTCTCGTGGCAAAGTACCGCGAACAGACTGGGCATGTGGCGCACGCCCATTTATGCGAAATTGCTGACGGGGCACACTAGCCCGGCACCTGGTTTCTGCTTAAACCCGATTCCGCCGCCAGACTCTTCCTCTTGCGCAGGCATTGCTCGGCAAGGCAGAACCTCTTGCGTCTAGCCAAAATAGTTCCTGAATGAACGGATGGTCATGGCCGCCGCCTCATCCGGATTTGGAAAAGGCAGGGCCTCCGCCGAAATATATTTATTATAGCCCGTTTCCCGGAGTGCGGTGACGATCTCTCCCATTGCGATATGCCCCGTTCCAACGGGCCCGCGATTGCTGTCGGCAAAATGCACATGGCCGATCCGGCCCCCGGCTTTGCGGATCGCATCCGGCACGGAAGCTTCCTCAATGTTCATATGGAAGAGATCCGCCAGCAAAACCACATTACAGAGTTGGTCGATAAAATGGGAAGCATCCTCCAATCGGTTGAATACGTTGGTTTCATAGCGGTTCAACGGTTCATAGATCAAGGGGACTCCCTGGTCTTCCGCCCGTTGGCCCAAGAGAGCCAACCCATCTGCGAGCCACGCGAGGGCGCGTTCTCTTTCAACCTCAAGCGGAATCACTCCTTGCATGGAGCCAATGATTGCAGGTGCGTGGAATGCAGCGCCGAAGGCAATCATGTCGGTGATGAAATCCACAGCGCGCGCCCGGATTGAGGCGTCCGGGTTGGTGAGCGTCAACCCGTGCAAGACTTTGCCTGCTCCGGTGCCGACAGCTCCGAGGCGCAGGCTATGCTGGTCGAGTTGTTTCCTGAGCAAATCCGCATTGAGTGCGTCGGCGGAGGCCGTGAACAACTCAACGGCCTGGAATCCCAAAGCCGCAGCTTTGGGGATTGAGACCTCGATGGGTTCCCAGAAGATCCATGGCCCTGTTTTGATCTCAGGTACCAATGCAATCGTAACGCAGGGGGAGATCATTTTTCCAAATCCATCATGATTTTGGTGATCGGCCCCGGATTCTGTGACCACGCCGCGAGCGCGGCGCCGCCTTCGTCGAGCGAGACGATGCGCGAGACGACATCATCCACGGGGAATGTGCCGCCTTCGAGATAACGAATGACGTTGGGGAAATCCCCCAGGCTGTTGCGCGAGCCCAAAATCTCGATTTCTTTTTTAACGAATTCGCCGGTCTGGAATTCCACCGGCTTTTTGGCATAGCCGATATAGACCACCCGGCCCGTATAGGCGACTTCATCGACGGCCGCCCGGTAAGTCAAAGGATTTCCCACAGCCTCGATGATCACATCGGGACCGTCGCCGTGCGTGATCTCCAGGAGCGCTTCATGCAAATTGGTTTTGCTCGTGTTGATCGTGTGCGCTGCGCCTGTCTTGCGGGCGATGGCCATTTTGGAGTCGTCGATGTCCACCGCGATGACTTCCGCGCCCGAGTGGACCGAAGCGGCCACTGCACCCATACCAACGATCCCGCACCCGATCACCGCAACCCGGTCTGCCTTGCCCACTCTGCCGCGGGCCGCCGCATGGAATCCAACGGTGAGCGGTTCCACCAGCGCCAGTTCTTTAAGCGAGAGGGAATCGGATGCAAAGACATCTTTCCAGGGGACGGTAATGTAGCGGGTCATCGCTCCCGGGCGGCGCACCCCCATGGTGCGATTATCCACGCAGGCATTGGGTTTGCCGCGACGGCAGGAAAGGCATTTGCCGCAGTTCTTGTACGGGCTGATGGTCACGCGCATGCCGGTTTGAAACTGTTCCGGCACCCCATTGCCCAGTTGCTCAATGGTGGCTCCCACTTCGTGCCCCAATACCACGGGATATTCCTGCAACTCGAAGAGCCCGCGGAATCCATTCAAATCGCCGCCGCAGAAACCGACCATGCCGACGCGCAGCAGAACTTCGCCCTCCGCAGGCCTGGGCGGCTCGATCTCGCGCACTTCCGTTTCACCGGGTTTTGTCAGTACTAATGCTTTCATCTATTTTGATTAAGTCTCCTATTTTGATTAAGTATGGGTGGTCACGGGAGTTTGGGGTACCCAACGATTTGGGTCGCTCGGCGGGATATTGTTTTCCGGACGCCCCTCGAACCACATCATGTTTTTTACGGGTTTCACGAGGTTTTCAATGGCGGGCATGAGTCCCTCTGGGATCTCAAAATCCAGAGCCTTTAGATTTGCCTCTACATGCCGGACTTTGCTCATGCCCACAATGGTCGTGGCCACGTGGGGATGTTCGAGGCAATACTTCATTGCCACGTCCGCCAGATTCACGCCCCAGCAACGGCAGAGTTCTGCCAGGTTTCGTGCCGCTTCTATGGCCGGCTTCGGACTGCGGTGCCACTCGGGAGCCCCCTTATCAGTAAGAAGCCGTTGGTGTAGAGGCGAGGCATTGATCAATCCAATGCCGCGTTCGCGGCAAAGCGGAGTTAACTCCTCGTCCATTTCATCCTCCAGGAGATTGTAGTGGCCCCAGGTCAGGATCGTATCGATCTCGATCTGCTCTGCGAATTTTCTCAGATAACGAACCGGCAGACCGGAGATGCCGATAAAACGAGCTTTGCCCGCCTGCTGAACTTTGCGGGCAGCGGGCAGGGTTTCTTCCATGATCTGCCGGGCATCTCCAAACTCCACGTCGTGAATTTGCAGCACATCCACATGATCCGTCTGCAATCGCGCAAGCGACTCGTCGATGCTTGCTTGCACCCTGCTGGCGGAAAAATCCGAGAACTGAAAATTATCGCGGCAACATTTGGTAGCCAAAAATATTTGATCGCGTTTGCCCTTGAGCGCCTTGCCAAGCCGAGTCTCAGCGAGCGTGAGGCCGTAGAGGGGAGCTACATCGAAGTAATTGATCCCCTGGTCGATGGCGAGGTGAACGGCCCGCACTCCCTCTGCTTCATCCGTGGCGCCAAATACATCGCCGAGCGGCGATGCGCCAAACGCCACGGTAGATACCTTTATTCCCGTTTTCCCTAAGGGTCGATATTCAATCATAATGCTCCTTTCTTGTCTGCGATTGCTTCAAGGCTCTGCGGAATTCTTTCTTTTTTGACTCCGATCAGGGCGAAGAAAAAAATGTAGGCAAAACAAATCATGGGGATCAGGAATCCGATGGCCATGCCATAGCAATCTGCAATGGCTCCCATGATTGGAGGACATAATGCGGCGCCAACGACTGCCATGACGATGAAAGAAGCTCCTTTTTTGGTCAAGGCACCCAAGTCGCGAATTCCCAGCGCAAAAATGGTGGGAAACATGATCGACATAAAGAAATAACAACCGAACAAGGCGATGATGGAAACGGTGCCCAGGGTGAGGACCACCAAAAAGATCAGGACTGTATTGATCAGGGCATAAATCATCAGCAACTTGCTGGGGGAAAAGAATTTCATTAAATAAGTCCCGATAATCCGGCCTATCCAGAATAGCGTGAGCCCGCCAAAGGCGAGCAAGAGAGAGGATGCCTGTTCGGGGTTATTGGGCATAAACACTTCGCCGAAATACCCGAGGTGTGCCATTGCGGCTTTTACGGGGGTGAAGATGTCCTTCACTTCTTCTATGGAATAATTGATGAAAAACGAGTTCACCCCGGTTTGCGCGGCCACATACAAGAATTGAGCCAGCACCGCCATAATGAAAAAGGGATGCTTTAACAATTCCTTCATTGGCGGGTTCTCTTCGCCCTCCTCTTCGTTGCCTTCCTGAATGTTAGGCATGGGAGTCACGAGAAAAGCCAAAGCTACCAGCGACACCACAACTCCAATCAACATATAAGGCGTCAGCAATGAATCGAATTTCCCATCGCCTGCTCTTTTTTGGGCACCAAATACCAGTAGCCCACCCATCAATGGCCCCAGTATTTGCCCGAGCCCGTTGAAAGATTGGGAGAAATTAATGCGCTGTGGACCGGTTTCCTTTGGTCCTAGCGCTGATGAGTAAGGATTGGCGGCGGTTTCGAGGATGGCAGAGCCTGAACCCAAAATAAACAAGGCCAATAGAAAGGGGAAGAACCGGCCATAGGCGGCGGCAGGATAAAAGAGGAAGGCACCCAGAGCAAAAAGGGTCAGGCCAAAGATAATTCCGCTTTTATATCCGAAACGTTTGATAAAGAGCCCTCCGGGAACGGCCATGATGAAATAGCCCATAAACAAGGCAAACTGCACGAATCCAGATTGCGCCCTGTTCAACGCCAGCACATTTTGGAAATGCTTATTCAAAATATCCAGGATGCTGTGCGCAACCCCCCATAGCAGGAATAAGCTGGTTACCAATATGAACGGGAGCAGGTAATTGCTCCCGTCGGAACTTGTGATGAGGGAAACACGTTTGGTTGATTTCATCTTATAGGGGCTTGGGGATTGGGGATTGGGGATTGGGGATGTGCGGTGATTCCAGCATGTTTCGCTGTGAGAGGGAATGGACGTAGTTGCAAATAGAATGGACATTCCTGCACGGTTCGTCTTAGAAGCTGTCTAAAAATTGGGAGCGGGGTGCGTTGCAGCAGGTTTTAGGGTTGGCCAAGGCGGTGCGGAGGGAGCAAATCTGAGGATCTGCGACCGACGAGCAACGCAGGCCAGCGCCAAAAGATGCGCAACCCAAAGGGCAAGAGCCAGCGTGACGCTGGACCCCTTTCGCGCTGCCGCGCGCTGGCCTGAGGCCAGTTGCGGTTCGCGCTCCCGCGCGTGCGGCGGCTGACGCGCGCCGCTTTGATCGGCTGCAACCTTTCAGGCAAGAGGTGTAAACGGGCTCTGACTGCGTTACTCGCTCGTCGCCGAATTTTTTAGACAGCTTCTTATTCCCGTCGCTTGCTCACTGCATTCTCCAGGAGGTTTTTAAGCTCTCCGGCAGTCACTTGCACTACGAACCGCTCGGTAACGGCCGCTTTGCCGCAAAGGCCAAACTGTCTTGCCTTGACCGGGTCTCGGAGGATGATTTCCATGGCATCGGCCAAGGATTCGGGCTGCTTTTCTGCCACCAATAAGCCGCTCACTCCGTGCTCGACCATCTCGGGCACTGCCGCAAGCCGGGTTGAGACCACAGGCAGTCCCGCCGCCATCGCTTCGATAATGACCGTGGGAAAATTATCCATTCCGCCGTCCGGTTCCGTCGCACACGCCAGCACGAATCCATGCGCATTGGATAACCTCCTGCGCACTTCCTCCTGCGGCTGGGGGCCGGCAAGGGTCACGATCTTTTGCAAATGGAGTTCGGCGACGCGACCCCGGAGCGACTCCTCCAACGGGCCGCCACCCACAATGGCGCATTCAAAATCGAGCCCCCGATCCCGCAAGAGAGCACAGGCATCGATCAGATCCCGGAAACCTTTTTTCTCGATGCAACGGCCCACCGAGAGCAAACACGGGCGTCCCGGGGCAGGATTGCGCTCAAGGAAAGCCTCGGAGCCAATCCCGTTGTAAACCCGGTGGATTTTTGCGGAATGAGCCGGGTGCCGCTCGCGCAGCCATCTGCAACTGAAATCCGCTTCCGTCACCACAAACCCGGCTTCGCGCACGAGGTCGCCGAGGGTGACGGGGAAATCCGTCTCGCAGAACATGTCGTTGGCATGCCCGGTAAAACTAAAGGTGATTCCGTAAAACGCTTTGATCCAGTACGCCGTGCGCGCAGCAATACCCGCAAAATGGGCGTGGACATGGCGGACCCCTTGTTTTTGGAGCCGTTTGCCGAGCCAAGCGGCGGCTAGCAAGCGGCCTTTGTCGGGGCGTTTGCCCCAGCCGCGCAAGGTCTGGATGACTTTCCAGGGATACCGCCCCAGCAGGCGAAAGGTTTTCATTTCCGCCGCGAGCGCATCGGGTTCCGGCAGGTAACAGACGGCGTGCGCGAGTTCCTCCGGGCAGTCTGCCGGGATGTCCTTGGGCACGCGAATGGAGTAGATCGGAGCCGTCACCCCCTGCCGCCGCATTTCCAAGACCTCGCGGTAACAGAAGGTTTGAGTGAACGAGGGAAATCGTTCAAAAAGGTAAGCAAAAGAACTCATATTGAGCGGTTCATGCGCGGCGGTTTGCCGATCTGGATCGCTTCGTCGTAGCACGCCTCAAGCTTCGCGACGGCGCGACTTTGCTCAAATTCCTCACGGACACTTTGCGAAGCTTGGCGGCCCATCTGCTGCAGCAGTTCGGGCGCTTGCACCAAGCGCCGTAGCGCCGCCGCCAGCGCTTGGGCGTCCCGCTCGGGGACGAGAAAACCGGAGAATCCGTCGCGCACTGCTTCGGGAATGCCGCCGTGGAGCGTCGCGGCAACCGGCAGCCCTGTGGACATCGCTTCCAACATCGAATTGGGGATTCCTTCCTGGTCCTGTTTTTCGGTCAACTCGCTCGGGTGCAGAAAGAGATGTGCGCTCGCATACAACGCATTCAGTTGGGTTTGGTCGAGAAATCCCCAAAAGCGCACCGCCTCCAGAATGCCTAATTCGGCGGCAAGACGGCAAAGTTCCTCCCGCATCGGCCCTTCGCCGACAATGCTGAAGGTCGCCTTGGGAAAATCGCGCCGGAATTCCGCGAACGCGTGCAGGGCCGTGCGCAATCCTTTCTTGGAAATCAGGCGGCAGGTCTGGACAAAATGCCAGGCTCCATCGGACGGCATGTCCCGCTGCACCAAAGGAAAATCCGCGAGTGGAATTCCGGTCCGGTTCAGGCGGATTTTTTCCCCAGGGCATCCGTTGGCCTTCAGCCGTTCCGCCAAAGATTGCGAGCGCGCCAGCACCAGCGGCACGAGCGCGAAGAGTTGCTTCATTTCGCCGAGATATTTTGGCTGATGCTCCCGAGGCATCACATCCGCCCCGTGAAAGGAGACGATCGAAGGGCGATCCCACCAGTCCAGAAAGGCGCGGAGATGCACCCCGGTGTGGCCAAAATAAACGTGCATCACATCCGCGCGCCGACGTCCAAAGAGCTCCTTTAGCTGCTCCATCTCGCCCCGGTAATGCAGCGCCGGAACCCGCTGGATGAACTTCAAATAAAAGCGCCGCAGAAGGGGTTGCTGCGCCTCGGGCAGCAGGGCGATGTCCCCGAACGGATACCGCTCCGGGCATTGCCGCTCTTTGGTTACGATGAAGCTCTCATACCGTTGCAGCGCGCTGACCTGCCGGTAAATGTGCAACATCTCCGGCTTGAGAAACGTGGTGCAGTAGCTGGCAACAATCGGTTTCTCCATGAGAAATATTACTGGATATTTTCCGTTCCGGCCTCCGGCGTTTCCTCGAAAAGATGATGTTCCAGACTCGCCTTGAGGGCGTCAATCCCATCGCCCAGCTCCGCCGAAATCGGGATGATTTCCCGCTTCGGAAACCGGGTCCGAAAATGCCGCAGGTTTTCCTCCGCGCGCGGATCGTCCATTTTATTGGCGACAACAACCCACGGCCGGTCGGGCAGTGTCGGGTCGTAGAGCCCCAGCTCCTTGCGAAGCTGCCCCAGGTCGTCGATCGGGTTGCGGTCCTCGCTTCCGGCCATGTCGATGACAAACAGCAGCACCCGGCAGCGAACGATATGCCGCAGGAATTCATGCCCGAGGCCGACATTCAAATGCGCCCCTTCGACCAGACCGGGGATATCCGCCACGGCGGCCCGCCGGAACCCGGAAAACTCAACGATGCCCACGATCGGATGCAACGTCGTGAACGGATACGGCGCGACTTTGGGATGGGCCGAGGAAAGTTTGCCCAGCAGGGTTGATTTGCCTGCGTTGGGATAACCGACCAGGCCGGCGTCGGCGATTTTGCGCAGTTCGAGTAAAAAATAACCTTCCTCGCCATCGTGACCCGGCTCCCACTGGCGCGGGACGCGGTTGCGCGAGCTCTTGTAATGGATGTTGCCGCGCCCGCCCTGGCCGCCTTTGCACAGCACAAGTTCCGCCCCTTCGCGGTCGAGATCCGTGATTAATTCGAGTTCCCCGGGCTCGGTGGTCTCCGCCACAGTCTCGGCCGCGTGCGCGCCGACGGTGGACTCCGTCTCCCCTACAGTGATGATCTCCTCCACGCCCCCATCCGGGTTGTCGAGTTCCCATTTTTGCGGCTTCGGTGCGAAGGGCGAAGCGCCGCCCGGCAACCGGTACACCAGCGTGCCAATGGGCACCTTCACGACCCGATCTTCGGCCGCGCGCCCATATTTCTGTTTGCCCATGCCGTTGGCGCCGGACTTGGCGCGGAGAATCGGCTCATAAAAAAACGGGGTCAGATTGTCGATGTGAGGGTCGGCCACGAGGACAATACTTCCGCCCCGGCCACCGTCTCCGCCGTCCGGCCCTCCTTTGGGCACAAATTTCTCGCGGCGAAAACTGCAACTGCCGTTCCCGCCGTTCCCGGCCTTGGCGTAGATTTTAATATGGTCAACAAACATGGTAAAACATTCTGATTAGCAGGCATTTTCAACGCCGGGCGAATCCCTCTTATACAGTGGTGCGCCCCATCCGGCAATCCCGGTGCGCGGAATTTTTCCCCCTCCTCCGGAAAATCCCCCATCCTTCGCTCAGGCCCCTCCCTGACCTGCATTGCTGCGAATTTCTTTTTGCAAACCCCGCATCCCATGAACCACCGAACTGTTTCCACGGAGCTTTCCTTTGGACAACTGTTTCTTTTTCAGCCAAAGGCTCCCCAGCGGCCCGCTTTGTATCGTCCGTATAAAAAACGCAAACGCATCCTGCGCCTGAGCCTCAAAATCGCCGCCCTCTCCGGCGTGCTGCTCGGTTTTGGCGCCTCGGTGTTATTGCAAATCTTCTGGCTCCTAAGCCGTTAGGTGTAGTCCCGGAGATCGAACTTGGAAGGGCGATCAACGGCCCACATCACCCCATCTCTCTCTGTGGGCTCAACAGCTATGGCTTACTTTGTCCTTCCAACTTTGCCCGTTCGGCGGCTTTTTGCAGGAGCCGTTGCAGGCGGGCGACGCTCTTGGTTTCGCGGATTTTCTCTCCCTTTGCGTTGGTGACGTAGAAGCTGTCGATGGCGGCGCCTTTTTCCGTGGCGACCCGCGAGAGGGCGATGTTGAGGTCCGCTTCGCCAAATCCCGTGAGGATGTTGTAGAGCAGACCCAGGCGGTCGGGCGTCTGGATATCCACCACCGTGTAAACCGGGTGGGTGTCGTTGTCGATGACGATGCGGGTGGGAAATTCCATTTCCTGCGAAAGCAGGTAGGGACGCCGATGCATCGCTTTTTGCAGGGCGGCGCGGAAATCGAAATCCTCCATGGAGAGCGATTCGCCGAGCGTGTTTTCCACCAGCGCGATGTCCTTCGTATTGGTCACGGCTTGGAAATTGGTGTCGCAGACGCGGAACACGTCGAAAACAAGATTGTCGCTTCGCGTGTAAATATCGGCGCTCAGGATGTTGAGGTGGGCCACGGCCAGGGAACCGGCGATTTTGGCGAGCAGATGCTTGCGGTCCCAGGTGCAGACCCACAGCTCGCTATGGCCGCGGTCGGGACGGGGAATCCAGCGAACCGCCGGGGCAAGCCCCTCATTTTCCTGCATTTCAAAAAAGACGCGGAAGAGCCGGATATGCGAGGCGATGGACATCTCCTCAAAGCTGTTGAAATAGACATCCGGCATGAACATGAAGTGGGCGTCCACCTCTCCGGCGTAAGCGGAGCCGAGCCGTTTGAGCACGGCTTCCCTGGTGGTTCTGCGCTCCAGCACGCGCTGTTCGAAGAAGGCTTCACCTTCGGCGAGATAACGCGAGGCGCTCCTGTACAACTGCCACACGAGAGACTCTTTCCAATCGGACCAGGTGTTGTCGCCCACGCCCATTCCGTCCGCGAGCGTCACCAGCATCAACGCATCCAGATTTGCCTGATTGCGCACGGCGTTTGCGAATTCGGAAATCGTCGCCGGGTCCTCGACATTGCGCCGCTGTGCCGTGCTGGAAAGGAGGATGTGTTGATCCACCAGCAACGTCAGCATTTTGCGCTGTTCGGACTGGAGCTGGAGCCGGGCGGCGATGCGCGCGGCAGCCATGGCGCTGGCCTCGGCATGGAAACGGGCATTGGCGGATTTGCCGACGTCGTGCAACAACATCGCAAGGTAGAGCACGAATGGGTCGTCGATTTTTTTGAAAAGTTCCCGGTATCCCTGGAGACGTTCGGAGTCCGTGTCGATCAATTCATCCAGCTTTTCGAGGCAGACGAGCGTGTGTTCATCTGCCGTGTAGCGATGGAAAAACTCGTGCTGCACCAGGCAGGTCAACGGCGCAAATTCGGGGAGATAACGCCCGAGGAAGTCGCACTCATGCATCATGCGCAAAATGCGGCCGACCTCGCCTTTGCGGCTGAGGATCGCGGCGAACGTCTCTCGCACCGAACGGGCATAGGTGTAGGTGCGGTCCACCAATTGCAAGCGGCGGCGGACGAGGGTTTGCAATTCGGGCGCGAAATCGGCATGGCGCAATTGTGCATGCTGAAAGGCGCGCATCATGCGGAACGGGTCTTCCTTGAAAATTTCGCGCGACTCCGGATAGAGCAGTCCGTCGGCCAAATAAAACCCGTCAAAACCTTCCCGCTTGGTCTTGCGCTTGAGGAACCGCATGACGCCCTCCGGTTTTTCGCCCGGTTTTGAGAGCTTGGCGGCAGTGGTTTCGGTGATCTGGAAAATGGCGCGCGCGTGCTGGTAGTAGTCGCGCATGAATATCTCAATGCGGCGCAACGGATTCTTATGGTCGTAGCCGAGCTTGGTGGCGACCTGGAGTTGGTAAACGTGGCTGAGGCTGTCGGAGGCTCGTTTGTTGAGGTAATGCAGTTCGGCGCGCACCCGGAGCAGGAAATCGTACGCGCGATCCAGCTTGCGTCGTTCGCTTTCCGGCAGCAGCTTTAATTCGACCAGCTTGCTCGTGCTGCCCGCCCGGTTGGTGAAAATCGAAACCCAGATCAGGTTTTGGTAGTCGCGCAATGAGCCGCAGCCGCTCTTGATATTGGGCTCCTGCATGGTGACCTTGGAGCCGTTCTTGAGGTGGCGCTCTTTCTGGTTCTCCAGCCGCTGGATGAGATATTCTTTTTCGTGGCCGAGGATGCACTTCTTTTCGAATTCTGCCTTAAAGGCATCATACAACTTGCGGTCCCCGGCGATGAAGCGCGATTCAAGCAGGGAGGTCTTGGAGAGCATGTCCGCATTCGCCTGCTTGATGGCTCCCTCAATGGAACGCGTGGAATGGCCGACCTTGAACCCGACATCCCAGAGCGCGCGCAAGATCGACTCGATGATCGATCCGATCTGTTTGGGAACCACCGCCGCCTCGTGCAGGAACATGAGATCGACATCGCTGTGGGGGCTCAGTTCGCCCCGGCCAAACCCGCCAATGGCCACCAGTGCAATGCCGCAGCCAGCCGCCTTCTCGGTCGTGTCGCGGGTGGCTGCGTTGTAAAGATGGCGCAGAACGATATCCACAAGGACGGCCCGTTGTTGGGCGATTTCCCGTCCGCCTCCGCCAGCCTGGTGTTTGAGCCGCAGACGGTGGTTTTCGATGCGAAGGAATTTCTTATAAAGCGTGAGGAGTTGCGCCTCGTCGTCCATTCCTTGCGAGGCGAGTTGTTGTTCGGCATGGGCCAACACCATCTCCCTGTGGCGGGAGGCACGGGTGGTCGGGCCGGAAAACACCGGGGAAACGGTTTCAGGTACAGGCGTTTTCTCCGCAGCCGATGGAGTTTCCCCAGTGGCGGGCAGGGAGTTTTTTTTGCGGGTAGGTAAGAAAGGTGTCACAAGTCGATCCGGTAACGCTTCATCTTGCTGTAAAGCGTCGGACGATGAATGCCAAGCAGTTGTGCAGCTTTCTTTTTGTTTCCGGTCGATTTTGCGAGGGCCAGCAAGATCGTTTCCCGCTCCCGAACCTCCAGGTTGAAGGTTTCCGGTTGGGCCTGGTGGAGCGCGGCACGGGCAGCCCAAAGGGCAGGGGCCAGGCCGAGTTCCTTGGGCAATTCCTTCTCAGTCATGGTTTCCTGGGCCAGCACCACCCCGTATTCGATGGCGTTTTGCAGCTCCCGAATGTTCCCCGGCCAATCGTAGGCGCTCAGGCGCTCAAAAGCCCCGGGGGTGATCTGCGGCTCCGGTTTGCCAAGACGGCTGGCAAACTGCTTAACAAACGTTGTCACCAGGGAAGGTATGTCTTCCTTGCGCTCGCGCAACGGCGGGATTTCAATCTGGAAGGTGTTGAGCCGGTAATAGAGATCGCGCCGCAGGGTGCCCTCCCTCAATGCCACGGCCACGGGCTGGTTGGTGGCTGCGATGAGCCGGAAATTGGCGCGCAAGGTCCGGGTGCTCCCCAGAGGTCGGAATTCCCGCTCCTGAAGGGCTCGCAAAAAACGGGTTTGCAACTCCACCGGCATCTCGACGATTTCATCCAAAAAGAGCGTGCCCCCTTCGGCTTGGGCGATCATTCCGGGAAAATCGTTCACGGCACCGGTGAACGCTCCTTTGACGTAGCCAAAGAGTTCCCCCTCGATCAGGTTGGCCGGAAAGGCGGCGCAGTTGAGGCGAATCATCGGCCGGTCGGCCCGGCAACTGAGCCGGTGGATGCGGTTGGCCATCACTTCCTTGCCCACGCCGCTTTCGCCGATCAGAAACACATTGGCGTCCGTCGGGGCGACGCGACAGATCAGCGCCTCCACTTCCTTCATCAATCCGCTCGGGCAGGAGGGGGCGAGCTGTTGTTCCGCCGCTTCCAATCGCCGGGAGAGAAGGTCTGCGCGGCTGCGCAATTGCGCGGTTTCCCGCACGAGTTCGCGCTTCTCGGCGGCGCGCCGCACGAGCGAGAGCAGCTCTTCGGGCACATACGGTTTGCTGATGAAATGGAAAGCGCCGCGTTTGATCGATTCAATCGCGTTATCCAGCGAATCGTGCGCCGTAACAATAATCACGGAGGCCTGGGGTTGGCGGGAATGGATTTCAGCCAGCGTTTCGAGACCCTCGGCATCGGGCAGTCCGAGATCCAGGAGCACCACGTCAGGCTCCTGGCGCGTGAGCGCCGTCAGGCCGCCCGCCGCCGTTGCAGCCGTCGTGACGAGAAAGCCATGCCGCCCGAGCCAGCCGCCCATTGTGGCGACCACCGCCCGGTCATCGTCGATGATGAGAATTTTTTCCGCCTCAATGTTTTTGTGATTGGTTAACATCGAGCCTCTCCTTCCGTGGACGGCACGGGCGCCTTGCTTACGTTGGCAGCGTGATCCGTGTGACCAGCTCACTTCCTGTGAAGCGGGTCTCCAATGCGCCGCCCTGTGCTTCGAGAATTTGCCGGGCGCGGTAGAGCCCGAGCCCGTAGCCGCCGGGACGCGTCGAATGCAAAGGTTCAAGACTCCATTCCTCGGGGGGCGTTTCGGTTTGGAGCGCTTCTTTAGGCTCTCGCACTTCGAGCGCCGCCTGCCCGTCCTGCATGCTCCCGATCACCCGCACGATCGCCTCTTCCCGGCGGAACTGGAATGCGTTGCACAAGACCGCAAGAACCGCCGATAAAGTCTGGTTCAGATCGATTTGCACCGCTTCCGCTCCGAATCGGTTTTCCAACTTCACTGTGGGGGCCTCTTCTGGAAACTCGGCTTGCAACTGCTTGGCCAATTCTTCCATGACGGTGGCGGTATCCCAAGGAATCGGGTGCACTGTCACAGGCTGAAAATTTTGCGACATGCTCCGCAGCATCTTGGCGGAGTCCGCAACCATCTCCCGCAATTTGCGGACTTCGGCCAGCACTTCAGGATCGGTGGCGATCTCGGCCATGAACGCCGTTTGCAGATCAATGGCGCTCAGTCCGTTGCGGACGTCATGCGTGAGTTGGCGGACGAATTTCGCCACGCGCTCCAACGGCACGAGTGTTTCCTTCGACTGGGGCGGCTTGTTCATGGGAAGTGGGCTAGCTGGGCGAGTAAAAACGATCCGCATCGGCGGTTGCGCCGGGGCTCCGTTTCACCTTGCGGCAATTGGCGGCGAGATGGGTGAGAACGTGGAACACGGCTTCCGGATCGGCCCCGAGCAGCAGTGCGATCTGCCCCGCGGTTTGCGGCTCTTTGGCGAGGGCCGCACGCACTTGCTTCTGCAAGGCGAGCACAGCGGAAGCGGCTTTCTTGCCCGCTTCGACTCCCGGTTGATGATAGGCATTGATGTTCACAAGACTGGCGTAGAACCCGACCGCACGCTCGTAGAGCGCGACGAGCAGCCCCACTTGGGCGGCGTTGACTTCTGGAATCGAGATCGTAAGAGAATCGCGCCCGCCCTCATACAAGGCTGTGCGGGTTCCCCTCAGGAATCCCTGCAGGTAATCGCCGCTGGTTACGCCCTGCTCCACTTGCAGCGGTTCGCCGTCGCGTTCTTTGCGGACCTCCAAAAATGTCGCGAAAAAATTGGGCACTCCATCGCGAAGTTGCTGCACGTAGGCGTGCTGATCGGTCGCCCCTTTGTTTCCGTAAACGGTGAGGCCCTGGTGCACCACCTTGCCGGCGAGGTCCTCTTTTTTGCCGATCGATTCCATCACCAACTGCTGCAAATATTTCGAGAGAAGAGCACCAGGCGATCTTTGTAGGGGAGCACCACCATGTCTTTTTCGCCCCGGCCGTTGGTGGCGTAATACCACATGAGCGCGAGCACCATCGCGGCGTTTGCGCGGGGATCGGGCACGCGGGTTTTTGCATCCATCGCCGAGGCTCCGGCGAGGAAGGCGTCGATATCCAGGCCTTGCAGAGCCATGGGCAGGAGACCGACCGCGCTCATCACCGAGGTGCGGCCGCCCACCCAGTCCCACATCGGGAAGCGCTTGAGCCAGCCGTTCTGGATTGCCACTTGGTCCAGTTCGCTGCCTTCCCCGGTGATCGCCACCGCGTGCCGGGCAAAATCGAGCCCGCGCTCTGCGAATGCGGCCTCGGTTTCCAGCATCCCGTTGCGGGTTTCCTTGGTGCCGCCGCTTTTGGAAATCACCACGACCAGCGTGGTGCACAACCGGTCGCTGAGCTGATCAAAGAGGCGGTCAAAACCGTCCGGGTCGGTGTTGTCCAAGAAATGAATCTGCATGGTGTCCGCCGCCGAGCCCAAAGCGTCTGCGATGAATTGCGGGCCGAGGGCGGAACCGCCGATGCCCACCACCAACACGTCGGTGAATTTTTTGCCGCCCGGTGCGCTCACGCCGCCGGAATGGACAGCGGCGGCAAAAAGCCCGATATCCGCCTTGGTTTCTTCGATGACGTTGCACATTTCCTTGCTCGGGGCAAGCGAGGGAGTCCGCAGCCAATAATGGCCGACCATCCGGTTTTCATCGGGATTTGCAATCGCTCCGGCTTCCAGCGCCTGCATTTCCGCAAATGCTTTTTCTGCCTTGGGTCGCAAGGTTTCGAAGAAGCCGTCTGCGAAACGCATGCGGCTGATGTCGAGCGTGAAACCGAGGTCGTCGTAGCGGAGGAGATTGGAGGTATAGCGGTCCCAAAGAGAAAGTGCGTTCATAACGCGAAGAGGATGGTCAAAACTGGCCGGAAGAGAAGCCGAAATTCGGAGAATCCGTAGGAACAGGGGAACCCGGAGGCATTCCAATATGCACAGTGGCGGCATAAATGGGACCGCCAAAAGGAAGGCCAAAAGCGAAACGGGCAGTCGGCTTCCTCTGAGCCAAAACGATTAAGCGTTCTTATGAAACTGGGCACCCTTTGGGTTGTTTTGAGGCTCGCGTGCCTTGCAGTGAGTGCACGGGCGTCGATGGATTACCTCTACGTCAACCCCGGCTATGCGGATACCACGGGTCAGATCGTTATCAACTATCCAACGGATTATTCTGGAGGAGAAGCGAACAACGGCGGGATGTGGGTGGGGCAGTGGAACATGGAAAACCCCGCGACGCACGAGACGTTCACCGCTTTTTGTCTGAGCCCGACGGGGTTGATGTATCCTGGGATGGCGGCCTTCGATCCGATCACTCCAGAAGAAGCGCGGTATGGCTTGAATCCGTCCACATGGTCGCTGGCGGGCGGCATTGAAAATGCGGTGTATCTGTGGAATCTCCACAGCAGCACGGTTGCAAGCAATACGGAAGGGGCCGCACTGAGCCTGGCACTTTGGGCGGCGCTTTACAACAGCACGGCAGTGGGAAGCGCGACTGCCAGCGGACGCTTTTCCCTTAGGGGCGAGGGGTTTACCCCGGAAATGGAATCGATCTATGTCGCCTACCTTTCCGAACTTAATACGGCCGGATCGGGCGCGGTGGAATCGGTTTTCGATCACCACCCGGCAACTATTCTGCGACCGGTTAACCCTGTGATGCAGGATTTGATGATCCCTGCCTCTTCACGCATGACCCCGGAGCCATCTGCATTTTTTGCGCTGGCTGCTCTGCTTGGGATGGTAGGCGCAGAATGGCTCTTCAAGCAGTGGCGGACTCGGCGCCCATAAATGCCTCGGCCAGCGTGTCCGCGACGAGTTTGCCTTTGCGGGTGAGGCGAATGCGTTCGCCGTCGCTCACGGCAAAACCTTCACGGAGATACTCGTCCACCACGGATTTCCACGGTTCCAATAACGTGCAGGCGACCCCCCGGTTCGTGCGCAACCCGAACGCGATGGTTTCGGAGAGGCGAACGGCGGGATCGAGCGATTCATGGAAGCCGAGGGCCGATTGTCCGCTCAAAATGTGATTCGAGTATTGCTCCGAGTTGGCCACATTTTGCCAGCGGCTGGAGCCGCAGGTGGAGAATGCGCTCGGGCCCAAGCCGAGGTAATCCGCCCCTTGCCAATAGGCGAGATTATGGAGACATTCGCGACCGGGCCGGGCGTGATTGGAAATCTCATAGGGCTCGTATCCGGCGGCTTCGAGCCGGTCGAGAGTCAGCTCAAAAAGATCGGCGTCCCATTCTTTGTTTTGCGCGTATTCGCCGGACTGGAACCGACGGAAAAACGCGGTGTCTTCCTCGTAAGTCAGGCAGTAGGCAGAGAGATGTTCGGGGCCGAGCGCGATTGTTTTTTCCAGCGTCGCCTCCCATTGGGCCAAGGTCTGCGTGGGAATGGCAAACATCAGATCGAGATTCACATTATCGAAGCCCGCCTCGCGCAGGAGTTCATACGAACGCTCGGCTTGCGCCGCGGTATGCACGCGCCCCAACACGGCCAGCAGCGCCGGATCCCACGATTGCACGCCCATGCTGATCCGGTTGACGCCCAGCGCGCGGAGGGTGCGCGCTTTTTCCAGCGAAACGGTGGCCGGGTTCATCTCCAGGGTCCATTCGGTGAGGGCGCTCAGATCGAGCCGCTGTCGCATCCCGGCAAGAAGGTATTCCAGTTGTGGCGTGGAAAGAGCGCTCGGCGTTCCTCCTCCAAAGAAAATCGTCTGCGGCTGAAGGGGGTGGCGCGCCGATTCCCGGTCGAGTTCCGCGAGCAGGGCGTCCAGGAAGCGCTGCGTTTTGTTCCGGTCCGACGCTTCCTTATAAAAAGAGCAGTAGGGGCAGATTTTCGGGCAAAACGGGATGTGGACGTAAAGATGGCGGATCGGCATCACCGGGATAGTCTCGCGTATGGACGCCCGAACGTAAACAATCTATCTGGAACTCGGGAACTCAGCAAAAGCCGGTGGCCCAGATTCTCTTGATTCGCTTTACTCGCGCGGGTTCAGGCACGATGTTAGCCGCTGATGACTACCGTTGCGACTTTTTCAAAGGTGGAGGAGGCCCATTTGCTTCGGATGCGTTTGGAAGATGCGGGCATCCCGGCGCATTTGCGGGATGAAAACACGATTCAGATCGATTGGTTGTATTCCAATGCGCTCGGGGGCGTGCGCGTGGAAGTGGCCGATGCGGATGTGGATGCCGCGAAAGCCTTTTTGCAAGCGGATGCCGGAGAGTGAACGCCGGTTCGGTTTGGAGGTCTTACCCTTTTAGTTTTATGAAATATTCCCTATTTGCCTTGGTTTGGGCGGCGTTTGGTTGCGCCCCGCTGCTTGCCGCCGAACCTGTTCCCCAACCCGAGGTGCCGCCCTGTGCCGTGAAAATGCCGGTGATCGATTTTGTGGAATACGATCTGCCCAACGGGCTCCATGTCATCCTGCATCAGAACAAGACCGCGCCCGTGGTTGCCTCTTATCTGCTCTACCACGTGGGCAGCAAAAATGAGCGGCCGGACCGCACGGGGTTTGCCCATTTCTTTGAACATTTGATGTTTGAAGGATCGGAGAACATCAAGCGTGGCGAGATTTTCAAGCTGACCTCCGCAGCGGGCGGCGACGCGAATGCTTCGACCTCGTTTGACCGCACGGATTACCATTTCACCCTTCCGGCGAACCAACTCGGTCTCGCGCTCTGGATCGAGAGCGAGCGGATGTTGCACGGCAAGGTGGAAGAGGTGGGCGTGGAAACCCAGCGGCAGGTGGTGAAGGAGGAGCGCCGGTTGCGCAATGAAAACGCTCCCTATGGAACATTATTCGAGAATCTCTCCGGGATGGTTTTCAAGGGAACGCCTTACGAATGGCCCCCCATCGGGGCGGTTCAATATATCGACCAGGCGAAGATCGGCGAATTTCGCGATTTCTATCATCAATATTACGTCCCCAATAACGCGACGCTCGTGGTGGCGGGGGATTTCGACCTCGATGCGACCAAGAAGTTGATCGCCGATTATTTTGGGCCGATCCCGCGCGGCAAGCCGGTTGCACGGCCCGAGTTCGGGTTTAAGCCGCAGCAGACTCCCTCCGAGAAAACAGTGGCGCTTGCCAACACCCCGCTTCCCGCGGTGCTCCACGCCTGGCGTGCCCCGGCGGAAACCTCGGACGATGCGCCCGCGCTGGATTTGCTCGCGGATATCCTGGCCACGGGCCGCAGTTCGCGCCTCTACGAACGGATGGTGCGCGGGGAACAATCAGCCTCGGAGATCGAGGCCTTCCCGGAACTGCTGGAGAACGAGGGGGCGATCGGGGTTTTTGCCGTTGGAAACCCGGGGTCGCCGCTGGAAAAAATGGACACCTCCATCGAGGAGGAAATTGCGAAATTGCGCGACTCGGGCGTGACCCCCGAGGAGCTGCAAAAAGCCAAGAACCTGAAATTGCGCGAGTTGGCGCAGGCATACGGGACCATGTTGAGCCGGGCGGAAAACCTGGCTCATTATCATGTAATATTTGGAAATACCGGGAAAATCAACCAGCAGTGGGATAGGTATGAAAAAGTAACACCGGAGAAAATCAAAGAGGTGGCCGCGAAATACCTCGCTCCGCAAAGTGTCAATATCCTGCACTATCCCGTCGTGAAATCCAACGCCTCCAAGTAACATGAAAACGCTTTCCATTCTTCTCGCCCTCGGGATTGCCGCTTTACCCCTGCAAGCAGCCACGCTTGACCGCACGCATCCGCCAGCCGCGGGTCCTCTTCCCACCGCGACCTTCCCGGATCCCGTGACGGAAACGCTCTCCAATGGGCTGAAGGTTTTTGTGCTGCCCATCCACAAGCAGCCGATGGTGACGTTCCGGTTGCTGGTAAAATCCGGGGATGTTTTTGACGGAGGCAAGCCGGGTCTGGCCGCTCTCACTGCAGCGCTCTTGAACAAAGGCACCGACGCGCTCACCGCCAGCGAGTTTGCCAAAAAAACGGACTTCCTGGGGATCAGCGTGGAAGCGGGATCGGGCGACGATGCGCTGACCGTGACCGCAAGCGGACTGAGTTGCTACAGCAACGAAATACTTGGATTCTTGAGGGATGCGGCGTTGCGACCGACCTTCCGGCAGGAGGAGGTGGATAAGGAGAAGATGAAAATGGTCTCCAATCTTGCCCAGAAAAAGATGGATCCGGAGGACCTCTCCGCGCGGCTTCGGGACAAGTTGATCTACGGCGAACACCCGTATGGAGCGTATGCCACTCCAGAGTCGGTGCAGTCGATCACTCGGGACGATTTGGTGCAGTTTCATGGCCATTACTTTCAGCCGAATAACGCGACACTGGTCATAGTCGGCGATGTGGAACCGTCGGCGGTGTTGGCGCAAGTGAAGGAAGCTTTTGCGGGATTGAAACCGGCCCCGGAGGCCGCTGAAACCAAAGCCCTGCGGGAATTTCCACCAGTCAAAGGCGTCACGGTTCATGTCGTGGACCGACCGGGATCGGTCCAGAGCGCCATTCTGGTGGCCGCTCGGGGCATCGCGAAAAACAACCCGGATGCGCCGCAATTGAGCGTCGTGAATTCCGTGTTGGGCGGTGGAATGTCGGGACGGCTCGCCGAAAATCTTCGGGAAAAGCACGGATTCACGTATGGCGCTTCCTCGGGATTTTCGGCCAAGAAACTCGGCGGGACGTTTTCCGCCGAGGCCGAGGTGCGCAATGCCGTGACGGGTGCGGCGGTTGAGGAAATTCTCAACGAGTTGAAGCGGATCAGCAGCGAGCCGATTCCGGAAAACGAACTGGCCTTGCAACGCAGCCTCTTGGTGGGCAATTTTCTGATGAGCGTGGAGAATGAGCGCCGATTGGGCGAACGCCTCCAGGAAATCGATCTCTATGGGCTCCCCAAAGATTTCTACAAAACCTATGCCAAGAAGATTGCCGGGCTGAAGCCGGAAAAGGCGGCGGAGTTGGCCAGGAAATATATCGACCCGAACGATTTGGTGATCGTTGTGGTGGGGGAAGCCAAAGAGATCGTGCCGCAGTTGGAGAAGTTCGGCAAAGTCACCGTCTATGACACGGATTTGAAGGAGAAAAAGTAGGCCGAAGTGCCGCCCTTGCTATAATCCCTTTTGCAGGATCTGGAAAATCTCCGTGTTTTCCATGAATCCGTTGAGCAGTTCCGAGCCGGGGCCGGAGCCGACGACGATCATGTCGCGTGCGGTGCTGATCGCTTGCGGAGCAGTAAATGCGGCCGGCTCTTTTTGTGCGCCGGGGGAAGGCGTTTCTGCGGGCGCGGGCGGGGCGGCGGCAATGGGGGCCGTGCCGCTGGCGACCGGCTGGGCGACGGGTTCACTCGGGCGCGGTCCATTGGGTCCGGTGCTCCAGGTGATGGCTGGATAACCTGCGGCATTGGTTCCAAGCAGGGCCACGCCGTGATCGCCTTTGAGCGGATAACCGTTGAGACTGAGCCCGCCGACATCGTTTTTGCCGACGCACAGGATCAAGGTTTTTTCACCCGCGTAATCCAACGCGGTCTTCACAGCGCGGTCGAAATCGGCAGTTTCGCTCAAGACGCGTTCCCCGTTATTTTCTTCAGCGGCGCGGGAGACAAGCGCGGCATCCACGACGAGCAGATACCCTTTGGGGTGGAGTTGCAGAAATTGGATGGCCCGGCGGACCATGTCCGGGAGCGACGGCTGCTGGCTGCCACTTTCCACTTGGGAGGAAAAGGCGAGGTTACCATTGGCAAAGATCCCGGTGAGCGGCCGGGAAAGAAATGCGGGGGTGTTTTCCAGCTCCGCTTTGCTGCGGACGAGTGTATGGTCTTTGCTGCGCAATTCCAGCCAGAGATCGCGTCCATCTTTACGTTGGCCACTTTTGCTCTCGGGCGTGAAATCGTTCATGCCGCCCGCCAAGGTGATGTCGAGGAGATTATTCTGCACAAATTGCAGGGCGATTGTCTGTGTGTCGCGGAGATCGGTCGCGTGGGCATAAAAGGCGGCGGGGGTGGCATCGGTGAGATTGCCGGTGGTGATGATCCCGGTAGCTCTTCCTGCGTCATGGGCCAATTGGAGGATGGATGGAAGCGGTTTGCCGACCGGATCGGTCGCAATGGCCCGGTTATTGCCCTTCACTCCGGTCGCAATTGCAGAGGCTGCGGCTGCGGCGTCCGGCACGGCGTAATCATTGGAACTGTTGCGCAGGAGGGCCAGACGGGGGAAAGATTCAACGCTCAAACGGGAGTCTGCCCCTCCCTGGTAAAGTCGTGCGGCGGTGAGCGCGTTGGTGGACAGGCCGTCGGTGACAAACAGGATGATTCCAAACGGTTTCTGAACGACCCAGCTGGTGTAGAACAAAAATCCAAACCCGATGAACACGAGCAGACAGAAGAGGGCGAGGAGTTGGTTGCGTATTTTCATGTGCGGTTTTCTAGAAAAGCAGGAATCGCGGCATTGAGAAGCTTGATTTGCTGAGTTCCCGGTCCTCATGCGCTTGGGTGCATAAGGCAGAGGGCGCAGGGAGCCTGAATCCTGGTGGTGAAAGCGTCAACCGGACCCCTAAAAATTTTTTAGATTATTTTGGGGTAGGGGATTGACTGATGTAAAATCCACTACAACTGTTAGCGAACCAATGTTGAAACTCTCACATCCGTTAACTGTTGTTGCTCTTCTCTTCACTGCAACCTTAGCCGTTGCCCGCCCTGATCTTTCCAATGGTCGGCCTGGGCCCACTCCTTATGATCCGTATCGTGCCCCGGTGGATGCCGTGATGCAGAAGCTCAACGGCCCCTCTCCCTCCTTCAGCACCGTCGCGGCGCTGGTGAAACAGGGGTTTGCGTTCAAATACGTCTTTGACGCCCCCTATCTGGCCCAGACGCCCCAGGTTACCGCTTCCAAGCGCTCGGGGGATTGCAAGGCAAAGTCTCTCTGGCTTGCCAGTCGCATGAACGATGCCAACAACCTGCGCTACGTGATCGGCAAAGCCCGGCGCACTTCCACGATCAGCCATGCCTGGTTGATGTGGAAAAATGAGGGTCGCTGGTGGATTTTGGACCCGACCAACGCCGCCGAACCGATTCCTGCGGATGCGGTCGGCTCGGACGATTACATTGTGAATTATTCGTATGACCGGACCGGTTCCTACTGCCATGCAACGGGGCGTCCCCGCCGCAGCGTGGCAGGCCGGAGCTAAGATTCCCCCTGCGGCAAAAGAACGGGATCGAGCGGCAACGCCCGGTCCCGTTCTGTTGTGTCGGGGGCGCAGTCTTCGGGGTTGACGCGCTGTGGCCATAGGCGAAATTAGGGGCATATGGGGTTTTCCTCAGAACATAAACACCCGCACAGGGAAGGGAGAGAAACGGCGAGGCAAGAGGCGCAGATTGCGGCCAGGCTGGCCGCCATTGTGGACTCCTCGGAGGATGCCATCATCAGCAAGAGCCTTGAGGGGGTGATCGAAACCTGGAATCGGGGGGCGGAAGAGATTTTCGGCTACACCGCGAGCGAGGCAATCGGACAATCGGTTCTGATGTTGATCCCCCAAGAGCGTCAGGCGGAGGAGATGGAAATTTTACGTCGTTTGCGCAATGGGGAGCGGATTTCCCATTTTGAAACGGTGCGGCTTGCCAAGAACGGGCGGTGCCTCGATGTCTCTCTGACGGTTTCGCCGCTCAAAGACGCGGCGGGAAATGTGATCGGCGCCTCCACGGTTATCCGCGACATCACCCCGCGAAAGCAGGCCGAGGCGGCTCAATTGAGGCAAACCGAATTTGATACGCTGATCACGAGGATTCTCGCCCGCTTCGCCGCGTTTACAGGCCCGGCCATTGACGAGCAGATACAGAGGAGCCTGGAAGAGGTGAGCCGTTTTATTGGGGCCGAGGCCGCCTTCATCATCCTGATTTCAAAAGACATGACGCGCTGGAGCATGGCGTATGAAACCCATGCGCCAGGAATACCTCCCCGGACGGACATGCAGCAAAATGTGCCGCTAGGGCAGCGGATGTGGGTGGAGCAACGCTTGCTGGCGGGCGAACCCGTTCAGATCGCCACGATGGAGGAACTCCCCCCTGAAGCGGCTTACGAAAAAAAATATTACGAGCGCGAGGGAGTGCAATCGGCTTTGCTTCTGCCGCTCCGCGGTCTGGGCGAACAGGTCACCGGCTGCATCGGGCTGCGCACGTACACCACGCGGATGGCGTGGTCGCAGGACGATATCCGGCGATTGCGGATTTTTACGGACGCTCTCGCCAATGTTTTGGAGCGCAAACGAGTGGAAACCGAATTGCACGATTCGCGGCAGATGCTTCAGCAGATCCTGGACACCATCCCCCAGCGCGTTTTTTGGAAGGATTTGCAATCCGTTTATCTGGGTTGCAACAAGCCGTTTGCGGCGGATGCGGGTCTGGCCGATGCGCATGCAATTCCGGGAATGACAGACAACGATCTTCCGTGGCGCGGGGAAAATGCGGAGAAATTCCGCGCTGACGACCGTAGCGTTTTGGAAACCGGGGTGGCGAAGATTGGGTTCGAGGAGGCTCAGGAGCGTTTTGATGGGAGCATTGCCTGGGTGCGCACGAGCAAGATGCCGTTGCGCGACCAACAGAACCGGATTTTTGCGGTTTTGGGGACCTATGAGGATGTCACCGACTTGCGGCATGCACGGGAGGCTCTGGAGCGGGCCAAAGAGGCTGCCGAATCCGCCAACCGGGCCAAGGACCAATTTATCGCCATCCTCAGCCACGAGTTGCGGACCCCGTTGACGCCTGTGCTGGCCATCGTTACGGCTTTGGAGGAAATGAAGCACCTCCCGGAAAGTGCGCGGGACGATCTGGAGGTGATCCATCGCAACGTGGAGTTGGAGGCTCGCTTGATCGATGATCTCTTGGATGTGACCCGCATCGCACAGGGGAAAATTACCCTGCGTCCAGAGGCTGTGGATGCGCATTCGTGTTTGCGCAGCGCACTGGGGATCTTTGAGAGCGCGATTGACGCCAAGCACCTCAAAATCTCCTTTGCATTGGAGGCTCACGGGCATTTTGTCTGGGCCGATCCGACACGACTGCGGCAGGTGTTTTGGAATTTATTCAGCAACGCGATTAAATTCAGTCCCGCACACAAGCGGATCGAAGTGCGGACGCTCCTGGTCGGTCCCCGCCTGCGAATTGAAATTGCCGACCAGGGTATTGGAATCGAGCCGGACGCGATGCTCCGCATTTTTGATGCATTTGAGCAGGGCGAGCTGACCCGAACCCGGCGTTTTGGCGGGCTGGGCTTGGGGTTGAGCATTGCCAAGGCGTTGGTGGAAATGCACCAGGGCACGTTGATTGCGGTGAGCGAAGGCAAGGATAAGGGGGCCGTATTTGCCGTAGAACTGCCGCTGGTCGAGCCGTTGTTGAAGGAACCGACCCCCGTGGATGTTTCCGGGCCAAAGGTGATGGAACCCCGGAGAATCCTCCTGGTTGAAGACCACGAAGATACACTGCGGATTTTGGCGCGGCTCCTGCGGAAGTGGGGCTATGGGGTGACGACCGCCAATAGCGTGCGAACCGCGCTGGAACGTGCCTCGGAGCAGCACTTTGATCTCCTGGTGAGCGATCTCGGGCTGCCCGACGGGAGCGGGATGGACACGATGCAGGTTTTGAGGGAACGCTACCATTTGCCTGCCATTGCGCTCAGTGGCTATGGGACGGATGAAGACATCCGGGCGAGCCTTGATGCAGGGTTTTCTGAGCATCTCACCAAGCCGGTCAGTTTTCAGACCTTGCGCACCTCTGTGCAGCGGGTGATGGGAAGCTGAGAGTGATTGCGTGGAGTTCTTCGGCTCGACTCTTCTCCAAAGCTTTGGGAGAATCGATAGCTCAACATGGAAATCTCTGTTCATAACCGCCAGCACAAAGTCGTTGTGGCGCTTGCCTGGCTGCGGCGCTTCGCCCCGGTGGCGTTTGCGGAATGTTTACGGCATCCCGCCCACGGGGAGGCGCCGTTGCCGCGCTTGCCGGAAGTCGAGGTGACGCTGGTTTCCGACGCAACCATCGCCCGCGTGCATCGCGATTTCATGGGCATCCCCGGAGCCACCGATGTGATCACCTTCGACCATGGAGAAATCGTTCTCAGCACCGAAACGGCCCAGGCCAACGCAGCGCAGTTTGGGCGCCCATTGGATGAGGAGCTTGCTCTCTATATTGTGCATGGCCTGCTCCATCTGAATGGGTACGAGGACAAGGAGCCCGCCGATGCTGCCCGCATGCAGCAGCTCCAGGAGCGGATTCTCACGGAATGCTTGAAGAAGGTCCCATGAACGAAACGCAAGCCGAAACCCAAACCGAGATCGCCTTGGACGTGCCTTGGAATGTTGTCGTTCACAACGATCCCGTGAACCTGATGAGTTATGTCACCATGGTGTTTCGACGCGTATTCGGTTTCTCCAAGGAGAAAGCGGAACAACACATGATGGAGGTGCACCAAAAAGGGCGCTCGGTGGTTTGGTCTGGCGGACGCGAACGGGCGGAACTTTATGTGCAGCAGCTCCATGGCTACCTGCTGCTGGCAACGATGGAACGGGCTATTTAAAAGGGGATTGATGTGAATATCGAACGCGATGCGGAGGGGGGATTTATTTTTAGTGATGTGGAAGCATCACTGGCGGCGATGTTTCGGGCCATCCCGTCGGCTGCGGACCCGGAAGGGAGCAAGGCCGCTTTAGATCGCTTGTTTCCAGATCCTGCCGCCGGGAAGGAGGCTGGGTTGAGCGCGGAATGGGCAGACTATGTGCGCCCGGAATTGCGCGAGGGATTTGAGAACGCTTCCACCACGGTTGAGGCCGACCTTGAGCCGTTGAATGCGGGCGAGGACGGGTGGACGATTCCGCGCGACCACATCGATGCCTGGCTGAATACGCTCAACCAGGCCCGCTTGGTGCTTGCGTCGCGCTACGAGGTGGATGAAGCGGATATGAACCGCACCGCGCCGTACCCGCCCGAGAGCGAGCGCACTCTAGCGGTTTCACAAATTCACGTGTACGGGCTCCTGCAGGAATGCCTGCTTCAGAACTTGGAGTGAGACGGCGCGGCGGTTAACTATTCCCCTTTGCCATTTCCTGCTCACCGAAGGTGCGATGGGCTACCAGCTCATCACTTTGGATGCGGCCGTCGCGCATCACGATGTTGCGTTTGGTATAGGCGGCGATGTCCGGCTCGTGCGTGACCATGATGATCGTGATCCCCTCGTCATTGAGCCGCTGAAAAACGCTCATGATTTCAATGCTCGTGCGGCTGTCGAGATTGCCGGTGGGCTCGTCGGCGAGCAGCACTTCCGGGTCGTTGATAAGTGCCCGGGCAATGGCCACGCGTTGCTGCTGGCCACCGGAAAGTTCGTTGGGGTGATGCTCCTTGCGCCCGGAAAGCCCCACGATGGAAAGGGCGCGCTCGGCCCGTTGGCGCATCTCGTGGGACGAAAAATGCGTGCCGGCGTAGAGGAGGGGAAGCTCGACATTTTCAAGGGCGGAGGTCCGCGCCAGGAGATTGAAGCTTTGGAATACGAAACCGAGCTTGTGGTTGCGCACGGTTGCCAGCTCGTCCCGGTCGAGGCGCGAAACATCGATGCCGTCGAGCAGATAGCGGCCCCCAGTGGGTCGGTCCAGGCAGCCGAGCAGGTTCATGAGCGTGGATTTTCCTGAGCCGCTGGACCCCATGAACGCTACGAATTCTCCCTTATGAATGGAGAGCGAGACCTCGCGCACGGCCCTCACATCCACCTCGCCGGTGCGGTAGGTTTTCTCCACGGCTTCAAGTTGGATCACGGGAGTCATGGGGAGGCTTACCTCAGTCGCATGCCGCCGCCCAAAGGATTCGTGGGAGCGACGGTGGACGCATTTTGAGCGCCCCCGAGGGAACTGATGATGACTTGGTCTCCTTCGTTGAGTCCCTCAACCACTTCGGTGAAGATGCCATCGCTGATGCCTGTCTTGATTTGCACCGGCGCGGGTTTCCCATCGCGCAGGAGATAGACGGTTCGGTCGAGGCGGTGCTCGGATTTTTTGCCCCCCGGCCTTTTGCCCGTGAAAGAGGGTTTGTTTGCGCTGAATTTGCCTGCCGCAACTTCCGTTTCGGGCAGCCGGAAACGGAAGGCTGCGCCGCCCAGTTTCAGGACGTTCTCGCGGTGGGCTACAGCGATGGAAGCATTGGCCGTCATGCCGGGTTTGAGCTTCAGGTCGTCGTTGCTGACGCTGATTACTGTATCATAGCTAACCACATTCTGCACGGTGAGGGCGGCATTGCGCACCTGGTTGATTTTGCCTTGGAAAGTCCGGTTGGGATAGGCATCCACGGCGAACTCCACGCTCTGGCCTACTTCCACGTTGCCCACATCAGCCTCTGCCACATTGGCATCAATCTGCATTTTGGCGAGGTCGTTGGCGATGGTGAAGAGGATGGGAGCCGACATGCTGGCAGCCACGGTCTGACCGACATCCACACTGCGAGAGATAACGATCCCGTCGATGGGCGAGTAGATCGTGCAGCGCTGCAAATCGACGTTGGCCCGCGCCAGAGCGCCTTCTTTGAGTTTCACCATGGCCTCGGCCTGGTGGAGGCTCGCGACGGCTTGGTCGAGTGTTGCTTGCGGGGTGGCGTTGCGCTCGCGCAGATCCTGGGTGCGCTTGAGGTTGATTTGCGCGAGTTCCAGTTCCGCCCTGGCGTTGGCGAGATCGCCTTCGGCTTGCATGACCACCGCACTGTAAGTCGCAGGGTCGATTTGCGCCACCACTTGCCCGGCTTTGACCGGCGAGTTGTAGTCGGCAAACAGTTTTTGGATAATGCCGGAAATCTGGCTGCCGACCTGGACATTAATCACCGGGTTGAGCGTGCCGGTGGCGGTGACGCTTTGGGTCAGATCGCCGCGCGTGACGGCAACGGTCTGGTAATGGACTTCGTCTGCGTTGCGATGCATCCAAAATCCCCAACCGCCTCCGCCTGCGGCAAGAAGGAGCAGCAGCGTGAGATAGAATCTTGGTTTTGTCGCAGTGGAGGCCATTTTCGTGAGAAAGGACTATTGCACTTTCGATTTTTCAACCCGGGGCTGTTGAAAAGCCGCTTCGGCACGTTGCAGGTCGCGCAGGGCGATCTGGTAATTGTAGATTTGGTTGGTTAGCAAGGTGCGCGAATTGTTGAGATCGCGCAAGGCGGTCTGGGCATCGAGGCTGGTGGACGCGCCCGCTTGATATTGGGCCTGGAGATCGGTGTAGTTTTGCGTCGCAGCTTCCACTTCGGCGGTGAGCGCCTTGAGGGCTTCCCGGCCGGTCTGGACGCTGACCCAGGCGACTTTGACTTCGGATTCGATCGACTTTGCCGTCTTCTCCAGGTTCAACCGGGATTGGGAAATGTTTTGGTTTGCCGTAATCAAATCAATCTCGCGCTGGCCTCCGGTGAGGAACGGCATCTGGACGGAGATGGCGGCGGCTTGGTTGTGATTGCGCCCCTCGTTGTCGCCGCTGGTGCGGCTCCATTGGGTGGTGGCCTGTGCAACGACTTTCGGGCCGTAATCCGCGATCACTTCTCCGCGCAACGCCACTTTTTGATCCACGCCGATGGCGCTTACCTTGTAATCTTCCCGGCAATCGTAAGCGTTCTTGAGGGAAGCCTCAAAAGGGGTGCCCGGGTCGGATTCCACCGGCGGTTCGGCGAGGGTGAAATTTGTTTTGCCCCCAAGGTTCAGGATGTTGCTTAAAGTGTCGCGCGCGGTGTCGAGCGTGCCTTGGGACTGGATGAGCGTATTGCGGGCTCCCTCGACCGTGGAGCGCGCCCGCAGCACGTCGATGCGGGCCACGGCACCTGCGTCGAAGCGGGCCTGCGCGGTGATGAGTTGCTCACTGGCGAGGTCCACCGTCTGCTGGTTGACATCCACGAGCTTCTGCTGCTTGAGCACGTTGTAATAAGCCTGCGCAACCCCAAAGAGCGTCTCGCGCACCGTGAACTGGTATTGGAGTCGCGCCGCTTTCGCCGAGAGTTTCCCATACCGGTAGGCGGGAAAAACAGTCGGATCAAAAATCGGCTGGGTATAGGTGAAACCGCTGAATTGCGTGTCGATGGCGGTTTTGATGAAACCCGGCGTCGCGGAAGTTTCGACGAGGGCGTCATTATGCGAGCTGCTGTGGTTGCCCGTATAACTTGCGTTGCCGATCAGTTGCGGGCCGAGTCGGGTCAAGGCGCTCCAAGGCAGGAGGTTTGCCTTGCGGATTTCGTAAAAAGCGATCCGGATGGTTTGATCGCTCGCCAGGGTCATATCATACGCCTCCTCCAGCGTGATGACGCGGTTTTTCGACTCCTTATGGTCGGTGAGTTGGACGGCGGATGCAGAGGCGCATACGAGCAGCGCGAGGGTGATAAGACGATGCATTTTCATGAGGCAGAGGGACATTCTCCGGGATTAAATTTCGCGAAGATGGGACGCAGCGTGCGGAGGGCTTCGAGTAAGCGCGTCCGATCAATTTCGGAAAGGGGGGAGAGCAGTTCGGCGAGATGATTGTGGGTGATCGCACGTGTGGCGAGCAGTTCGCTGCGACCAGAATGGCTGATTTCCAGCAATACCCGCCGACGGTCCACAGGGTCGCCCCGGCGGCTGATGGCTTTGGAGCAGACCAGGCCGTCGATGATTTTCGAGGTGGCTGGCAGCCCCAGGCCAAGAAAATCGGCGATTTCAGAAACCGAGGCGATGCCCCGGCGGCTGAGAAACGCAAGGGTGCGGAACTGCACCATCGTCAGCGTGGTGGCGGGATCATGGCGCAACTCGCACTGGAGCGATCCCATCAGGAGCGGGAGCACTTCCAAAAATTCCACCGCGCACTCGAGCGCAGGCTGGGGGTTCTTATCGTGAGTTTGTTCCATGTCGATTCGTGGCACGAATAGTGTGGGGCCGTATAGTTCGCAAGTCGAAGTAATATTTTTCCTGCACCGATGCAAGTGAAATATGCGGAAGCGGGCCGGGCAAAAAAGCACTGCGGGGCAGAAACCGGAGCGAGACGGTGTTTTCAATTTGAAACCGTTTCGTTTTGCGGGTAAATCTTACCGACTTATGGGACGCCAATGGTTACATGCCAAACGCGCCGTCGCTTCGCTGAAAAAAGGGCAGGCCAACGGCAAACTACTCAAGGAAATTATGGTCGCGGCCAAGCTGGGCGGGCCAGACCCGGACGGGAATGCCCGGCTTTTTGCCGCCGTGGCAAAAGCGCGCCGCGAGAGCGTGACGCGGGATGCCATTGAGCGGGCGATCAAGAAAGGGGCCGGCATTGGCGGCGAAAAGCTCGTGATGGAGCACGTGGTGTATGAAGGGTATGCGCCGCACAAGGTGCCGCTCATTGTCGAGGTGCTTACCGACAACAACAACCGCACCGCGCCTGAAGTGCGGATGCTTTTCAAAAAGGGCCAGCTTGGGGCCCCCGGCAGCAACAAATTTCTCTTTGAGCATGTGGGGCTTGTGGAAGCCCACCGCCCCGGCACGACCGATATTGAAGAAGCGGCCATCGAGGCGGGAGCCAACGAGGTCGAACCGCTCGCGCACGCGCAGAACGACGATATTCCGGCGGACGCCACCGGGGCGCGCTTTATCGTGGACCGGACGGCGGTTCACGCGGTTTCCCAATGGCTTTCACAGAACGGCTGGACGGTGGTGACGAGCGAGCTGGGTTACATCGCCAAGAATTTTCCCGCGCTCAGTGAAGAGCAGCAGATGGAAGTGGGCGATTTCCTCAACGCGCTGGATGAGCACGATGATGTGCACCGCGTCTGGGCGGCAATGAAGTAGGAGGCGGAATTTTTGCTCGTTTTTTGCAGGTGTTTGTAACTTAATGTATTAAATTGGTCTCTGGCTATGTTCACCTCGCTTGAATTCACAAACTTTCGCGGCTTCCAATCCCTCAAATTGGAAGGACTGCAGCGTGTCAATTTGGTGGTCGGGCGGAATAATGCGGGTAAGACTTCTTTTCTGGAGGGATTGGCGATTTTAGCCAACCCAGAAAGGCTGTCTGATCAATTGCCGGGGATGTTCCGTCCGTTCTCATCAGGCGGGAATGTAACCAGGGATTATTTTCCTTGGTTGGTTCGTAATGGAGCGTCTATCGCAGAAGTTGTGTTGAAATCGAAGATCAATGAAAAATCTTACACTATTTCGTTTTGCGAGAGGAATGCGAATGGTGGATTTTTGACGCCTCCGGGTAAAACCAATCTGTGGAATCAAGGTTCTCTGATGGCGCTTGCTTCGCAAGAACAAGGAATACCGAAATTTCCGATTCGGGTTGTTTCCGTATTACCTCGCCCGCAAGAAGAGATCGTCAAAGTTTTTGCCAAGGCAGTTAGGCGGCGTGATGGAGAAGAAAAGTTGGACCAGCTTTTCCACATCATTGATGAGCGTATTCTCAAAGTGCGTGTGATTCCATTCGATAACAATTATCATCAAATCATGTTCGACTTTGGCCTTTCCGAAATGGTGCCGATGTCCCAAGTAGGCCAGGGTCTTCATCGTTTGCTGACCATTTTTTCGGAAATTCTTTCTGGCGAAGCAATCATCTGCATCATCGACGAAATCGAAAACGGGATTCATCACTCTATGCTGGAGCAAGTTTGGACTGGAATAGCGGCTGCTGCAGAAACTCTCGGTATTCAGGTATTTGCAACTACCCATAGCCAGGAGTGTATTGAAGCGGCGAATGAGGCATTTTCGAAACGGCCGGCGTATGATTTCAGCATCGTCCAACTATTTCGTCTAGAGGACGGCGTTCAGGGTCGCGTTTTGGACAAAAAACACATTGAGGCGGCGATGGCGGGGGAGATTGATCTGCGCTGATAAGTTTATGGTATGGAAAAGCCCAAACTAAAAGACTTTGATCGTGTATTGATCGTTGAGGGCTACGGGGACTTATTGTTTTACGCAGAGATGCTGGAGTCCCTCGGTAAACACAAGGCCGTCTTTATTCAAAAATTTAATGGCAAAACCGATCTTTGCGCTCAGCTTGAGGTGTTCATCACGCCTCAATTGCTTGCGGAGAAAACACATATCGGGGTCGTTGTAGATGCCGATGAAAATCCTGACGGTACTTTCTCAAGCATTCAGGCAGCCATAGCTAAGGCAGCGAATCAGAAGGTTCCTAATGCGGGAACGTGGACCGATGGCAATCCGCGAATCGGTATCTTTATTGCGCCTGATCCTGCAAACAAAGGTGAGATTGAAACCTTGGTGTGGCGCGCTTGGTCAGCCGATCGCGCAAATGATGCGGCCAAGGGACACATCGATACCTATGCGTCCAGTATGAGAGCCGCTGGATTCGAGGCGAAAAGCCGGGAGAAGGGTTTGATCGGAGCGCTTCTTGCCATTCGCAATGACGATGATCCTCGGCTTGGTCCCGGTGCTCGAACGAATGTGTTCGATCTGGAACACACCGAATTTGCGGAACTTCGAGCGTTTCTTTCAGTTTTTTAATAGCGCTCAGCGTAGTTTGGGTGTTTGCAGTTCGCCAGGTGAGCCAAAAATACCTCAGTCATTTTTTCGCACATTTGCATTCGTGGCTGCGTGTTCTCTGACGGGAGAGGGAGCCAGTTCCGGCGCTTGCAGTTGGCGCGCGACGGTTTCCACTTGCGTCATGGAATCCAACTCCTCTCCCGGCTGAGCTGGTTCGAGTTCCCGGAATTTACGCGCGGTGACGAGCACGCGGCTTTCGGTTGTGGCGGCAAGTTTGTTGAAATGTTCCACGGCGCTGTTGAGGCTGCGCCCCATGCGTTCCATGTGGCCGCTCATGTCGGCAAGCCGTTTGTAAAGTTCGCGGCCGAGGCGGGAAATCTCATCGGCATTTTCCGCAAGGCGCTCCTGGCGCCAGCCGTAGAAGACCGCCTTGAGCAGCGAGATGAGGGTGGTCGGCGTGGCGAGGATCACCCGTCGCTCGGTGCCGTATTCGATCAGCGCCGGGTCGTGCTCCAAGGCCGCGCTGAAGAAGCTCTCGCCGGGGAGGAAGAGCACGACGAATTCCGGCGCTTGCGCGAACTGTTCCCAGTAGGCTTTTTTGCTAAGCGCTTCAATGTGCGCCCGGAGGTGCCCGGCGTGCGCTGCGAATTTGCGCAACCGCGTTTCCTCGTCCCGCGCCTCCAATGCCTCCAAATACGCGGCAAGCGGCGCTTTGGCGTCCACGACGATCTGCCTGCCGCCGGGAAGTCGCACCAATACATCGGGCCGTTGCCGCCCGGTTTCCGTGGTGACTGAGGATTGCTCGACAAAATCACAATGCGCCAGCATCCCGGCCAATTCCACCACGCGGCGCAGTTGCACTTCGCCCCAGCGTCCGCGGACCACGGGCGAGCGCAGGGCGGTGGCGAGGTGGTTTGTCTCCGCGCGGAGTTGGCCCTGTGCCTCCATCATGGCACGCACTTGCGTGGTGAGCGCCTCGTAGGCTCCCGCGCGCGTTTTTTCGATTTCCTGAATTTTCGCATCCACTTTATCCAGTGATTCGCGGACCGGTTTGACGAGTTCGGTGATGGCGGTTTGACGCTTTTCCAAATCGCCCTTGGCCGAGTCCTGGAAACGTTGGAGCGAGAGGTTTGCCAACTCGAGAAAAGAACTGTTGTTGCGCCGCAATGCCTCGGCGGAAAGCGCCTGGAAGGCTTCCGAAAGCCTACTTTGGGCGTCGTCGAGCAACGCGCGTTTTTCCTGGGTCGCCTTGCGTTCGAATGCCAACTCCGTTTCCAGCGCCGCCACCCTGGCCAGTTGCAGGGCGGAACGGGATTGCGCCAAAAGCCAGATGACGATGCCCCCGGCACAAAGCCCCGCGACAAAGACAGCAATCGAGTCGAACATGGCGCATCTTTAGCGCAAAGCGGCTGGATTTGCCAGCGGAGAGGCTTGCCCGTTTGAAAGCGGGCGGGCGGTGCTCCCGAGCGGGGGCTTTGAACTCCCAATCCTCAATCGGGAGGAGGAGGAGCGCACCTATCTTGCGCGTTTACAGAATTTGCTTGCTTTATTTTGATATTTTGGCATTTTGCCAAACGTGCCTTCATTATCCGCCAAAACGCCTGTTTTTGTTCCGCGCGTCACCAAGGAATACCGCTCGGGGGCTGATGTTTTTAAAGCATTGGGCCATTCCAGCCGGTTGCTGATCGTCGATGCCCTTGCGCACGGCGAGCAATGCGTGGCCCATCTCACGGAATTGATCGGATGCGATATTTCCACGGTTTCCAACCATCTCGCCGTGCTGCGCAATGTGGGAATCGTTGCCGATGAACGCCGGGGGCAGCAGGTCTTTTACCGGCTCGCCGCCCCTTGCGTCACCAAGGTTTTTGCGTGTCTTGAAGAACTCCGCGCCGCGCGTGAAAGCAACCGTTAATTTTTTCCATCCTAAAATATGAAAACTGCAACCATTCAAGAACTGCAAAAAATTCTCGCCGCCGGTGCGCCGGTCGATCTCATTGATGTCCGCACTCCTGCGGAATACGCAAGCGTTCACGTCCCCGGGGCGCGCCTGCATCAACTCGATGGCCTCGACTGCGGTGCCGTTCTGGCTTCCCGCCAGGCAGCGGCGCATTCGCCGATCTTTATTCTTTGCCATGCGGGCACCCGCGCCAAAAAAGCGGCGGCCAAATTTGCCGAAGCCGGGTTCGCTGATACCATCGTGGTGGAAGGCGGCACACAGGCATGGGTGGACGCCGGGTTGCCGGTGGAGCAGGGCGCAAAATCCGTGCTTCCGCTGGACCGCCAATTGCAATTGACCGTTGGGGCCCTTGTCATTGCGGGGGTGCTGCTTTCCCATTTTGTGAATGCAAACTGGATCTGGCTCTCCGGCTTGGTCGGCGCAGGGTTGATGATGGCGGGAGCCACCGGGTTTTGCCCCATGAGGAACCTGATCGCGCTGATGCCTTGGAATCAGAAGGGGAAGTGCTGCGGCGGGGGGACCTGCTGCTCTTGCTGAAACGAAATGAGTTGAGAATTTATGAGCAAGAAAATCGTGATCGTGGGCGGAGTGGCCGGTGGGGCGTCGTGTGCAACGCGATGCCGGAGGCTGGATGAAAGCGCGGAGATTCTCCTCATCGACCGCGGTCCGTATGTCTCTTTTGCAAATTGCGGCCTGCCGTATTATGTGGGGGACGTCATCAAGGACGAATCCAAGCTCCTGCTGGCCAGCGAGGCTCTTTTCCGGGACCGCTTTCGGATCGAGGTCCGCACCCGGCACGAGGCCGTGGGCATTGATCGCGAGAAGCGCGAAATCGAAATCAAAGAACTGGCCACCGGGCGTCTGTACCGCGAACCCTACGACGCTCTCGTCCTTTCACCGGGCGCCGCTCCGGTGCGCCCGCCTTTGCCGGGGATCGACCTGCCCGGGATTTTCGTCCTGCGCACGATCCCGGACAGCCGCGAGATCCGCGCCTGGATCGATACGAAACAGGCCCGCAGCGCTGTGATTGTCGGCGCGGGGTTTATCGGGTTGGAGATGGCGGAAAACCTGGTTCACAGGGGGCTCACTGTGACGGTTGTGGAAATGCTCGACCAGGTGATGCCGCCCATCGATCCCGAGATGGCGCGACCCGTGCAAAAGCGGATGGAAGCGCACGGCGTCACGATGGCGCTGGGCGACGGAGTTGCGGGATTTGAAACGCAAGCCGGGCAGCTTGTGGTTAAAACCAAAGCGGGGGCGTCCTATCCGGGCGATCTGGTGATCCTTGCCATTGGGGTGCGTCCCGAAACAGGGCTTGCAAAGGCGGCCGGGCTTGATTTGGGGGAGCGTGGAGGGATTCGTGTGGATGATCAGATGCGCACCAGCGATCCCGCCATCTGGGCTGTGGGCGATGCCGTGGAAACCCGCGATCTGGTCACGGGACAACAGACGCTGATTCCGCTGGCCGGTCCCGCCAACCGCCAGGGGCGGATCGCCGCCGACGTCATCAACGGGCGCGACACGCATTTTCGCGGGGTTCAGGGCACGGCTATTTGTGGCGTGTTTGACCTCGCAGTCGCCAGCACGGGTGCGAGCGAAAAGGCGCTCCAGCGGGCGGGCATTACGGATTACGAAAAAATCTACCTGCACCCCAACCACCACGTCGGCTACTATCCCGGCGCGAAGTCGATCAACCTGAAACTGATTTTCCGAAAGAGCGACGGTCACCTGCTCGGTGCGCAAGCCGTGGGGGAAGCCGAAGTGGCCCGGCGCATCGACGTGATTGCCACCGCCATGCAGTTGGGTGGAACGGTGTATGATTTGGAGGAGGCCGAGCTTTGCTATGCGCCGCAATTCGGAGGAGCCAAAGATCCGGTGAACTTTGCGGGCATGATCGCGGCCAATGCGCTGCGAGGTGACAATCCGCTCGCGGACTGGAATCAACTCGGCACAGACGGGGCATTCCTCCTGGATGTGCGCGACCCGGACGAATTTGAAGAGGGGCACATCCCCGGGGCGTCCAACCTTCCGCTCAACGAGTTGCGCACCCGGATGGGGGAATTGCCGCGCGAGCGGGAAATCGCTGTTTACTGCGGGGTGGGGCAGCGAGCCTATTATGCCACGCGCATCCTGTTGCAAAACGGGTATCGGGCACGCAATCTTACCGGCGGCATCCGCACTTATAATACCGGGTTCAAACGCGAGGGTTGCCCTCCGGGTGCTTGATCCCGTAGGATTGGCTGGAGTTCTTTATGAGACCATTCCAGACCCGCTTCCCGTTTTTTCGCAGAATCGCACATACTGCCTTTCTGCTCGTCGCGCTTGGGATGGCCGGTTTGGCGTTCGGTGCCGAACCGCTGCGGGTTGTTGCTTCCTTTTACCCGATGTATGTGATGGCGCTCAACGTCGTGGGCGATACGCCGGGCGTGCAGGTGGAATGCATGACGGAGAGCGTCACCGGTTGTCTGCACGATTACCAACTCACGCCATCCAACCTCAAGACCCTCGCGAGCGCGGATGTTTTCATCGCCAACGGAGCGGGCATGGAAACGTTCATTGAAAAAGCCGTCAAGCAGGCGCCGCACCTCAAAGTGATTGAAGCAAGCAAGGGGATCAAGCTGGTCGGCGGTAATCCTCATATTTGGGTGAGTATCCGCGGCGCGATGCAGGAAACCCAAAATATCGCGCAGGGTTTGGCCGCCATTGACCCGGCCCATGCCTCCAGCTACGAAGCCAACGCCGCGCGTTATCTGGCGCGGCTGGAGGTTTTGCGCCGCGAGATGCACGCCGCGTTGGATGCGCTCAAGCAGCGGGAGATCATCACTTTTCACGAGGCGTTTCCGTATTTCGCCGACGAGTTCCATTTGAAAATCGTAGGGGTCGTCGAGCGCGAACCCGGTTCGGAGCCGAGCGCGGGAGAACTCGCGCATACCATTCAACTGGTGCGAAAAAACAAGGTCAAAGCGTTGTTTGCCGAGCCACAATACCCGTCCAAAAGCGCGGAGATCATCCGGCGCGAAACCGGCGTCCCCGTGAGCATTCTCGACCCGGCCGTCACCGGCCCCAAAGAACCTGCGAAGGCCCGCGATTCCTATATCAAAGCCATGGAAGCCAATCGCGAAGCCATCCTGAAGGCGCTCCGGGAATCATGAACTCTCCAACAGATCACCATAGAGGATTGGCCCGCCATGTCTGCGGAGAATGCTGCACGCAAATCGAAGGGATCGGGGTGACGCTCAACGGCAACCGTGTTCTTGAAAACGTTTCCCTTCACCTTCATTGCGGCGAGTTGACCACCCTGGTGGGCCCCAACGGCGCGGGAAAATCGACCCTGCTCCGCACCTTGCTGGGCGAAGTGCCGCACACCGGGGCCATCCATTTTCTGCCGGTCTTTGGCCATGGCAGGCAAGACGCTCCGGCCATGGGTTATGTGCCGCAGCACTTGGAATTTGACCGCTTCTCTCCCATCAGCGTCCAGGACGCTTTCTCCAGCGTGCTTTCGCGCTGGCCTGTGGCCCTTTGGCATACGCGCCGACATCGCAAGACCGCGCGGGAAGCGCTCTCGGCGGTTCACGCGGAGCATCTTATCCACCGCAGGATGGGCGAACTTTCAGGCGGAGAATTGCAGCGGGTGCTGCTCGCCCTTTCGCTGACCCCCGTGCCGAACTTGCTGCTTCTGGACGAGCCGGTTTCCGGGATCGATGTCCCCGGCCGCGAGATGTTCTATCGGACCGTCTCCGAATTGCGCCAGCGCTTTGATCTCTCCATTCTCATGGTCTCGCACGACCTCGCTGGCGTGACCGCGGTTTCCGACCGCATCGTTTTCCTCAACCACCGGATCGTTTGTTCGGGCACGCCCGCTGAAGTGATCGCCCATCCCGAGGTGCGCAGGACATTCGGCTTTGACCTCGCCGCCCCCAATCTCCCATGAATGCCTGGCACCAGCTTGTTTCCGCGCTCCCTTTTGAGTGGACCCAGTTTGCGTTCATGCGCACGGCGTTGTTGGCGATCGTAATCGTCTCGCCTCTCTTCGCCTTGATGGGAACCCTGGTTATCAACAACCGCATGGCATTTTTCTCGGATGCCATCGGGCACGCTTCGCTGACGGGCGTGGGGCTGGGCGTGCTGCTTGGTCTCTCCGATCCGCTCTGGGCGCTGGTGGCGTTCGCTTTGATCCTCGGGGTGTGCATCATCGCGCTTCAACGCTTTACAGGCGCGAACATGGACGCGGTGATCTCGTTGAGCATGTCCTTCAGTATCGCCCTTGGCGTAGTGCTGCTTTCCAGGGGCGGGAATTTCAATAAATTCAGCCATTACCTGATCGGCGATTTATTGAGTATTACCACGCGGGAAATTTACCAGTTGCTCGCGACCAGCATCCTTGTGGGAGGCGCTCTGCTGCTGGGCTATAACCGGATTTTGCTGATCGGGATCAACGAATCCCTGGCCCGCAGCCGCGGGATGAGCGCGTGGTGGACGCAAATGCTTTTCTGCGCGGCCATTGTGATGGTCGTGACCATGAACCTGAGCTGGGTGGGCATTCTCATCGTCAACTCCATGCTCATTGTCCCTGCGGCGGGTGCGCGCAATATCGCAAGAAATGCGGGGCAATACGTCTGGATTGCGGTGGGCATTGCGCTTGTTTCCGGGGTGGCGGGATTAATCGCCTCCTTCTACGCAAACACCGCCACGGGAGCGACCATTGTGCTCGTTTCCATGGGCTGTTTTGTGGGGACTTTAGGGATGAAAGCCGCGCGGAGCCGTCGCGCCGCATAGGCTACATCACCTGCCATTCTTCCAGGCGGTCCTTGGGGATTTCCTCCAAAAAACGGGATGGACGCTGGATCATTTCTCCATACGCGGCATTCAGGCGCAGCAGGGGATAAGTCAGATACAATTCGTCCTCGGCGCGCGTGACGGCGACATAAAAGAGGCGGCGCTCTTCTTCAATCGCATCCTCGTCTTCCAGCGAACGGGCCGTGGGGAACATTCCGTCGGCCATCCAGATGACAAATACATAGCGCCATTCCAATCCCTTGGCCTGGTGAACGCTGGAGAGTGTCACGGCCTCCGCATCGGCCTCGGGCCGAGTTTCCTCGGTATCCAGCCCCGTCATCAGCGCGAGCTGATCGAGAAACTCAGCCGGTTCACGGTACTGGCGCGCGTAATTTGCCAGGGTATTGAGGTCTTCGCTCCGGGCTTCGGCATTGGGAAATTTCGCGGCGAGGTAATCCCCATACATGGCTTCGATTACACCGCTCAGCATTTCTGCAGGCGCACGCGGTATGCCTCCCGGGGCGATCTCATCCAGTGTGTGCGCCAGTTGTTTCCATTCCTTTTCAGCTTTGGCGGGAATTTTCAGCGGTTTCTCGGGCATGAGTAATCCGTAGAATGAGCCGGGCAATCCGCCGCGGGCGGAGACTCCTTTTTCCACCGCCGCCCAGAGTTGCGCCGCTGAGCGTTCGCCGACCCCTTGCAACAGCCGGGCCATGCGCTTGAAGGCGACCTCATCGCGCGGGTTGACCACGAATTTCAAAAACGCGGCGACATCCTTTACGTGTGCCTGTTCGAAGAACCGCAATCCGCTGGTGATGGAAAACGGGAGGCCCGCGCGCGTGAGTTCCATCTGCAATTCCATGGAATGGTAATGCGCCCGGTAGAGCACGGCGATCTGGCGCAAGTCCGCGCCCGATTCCCGCAATTCCTCGATCCGCTGAGTCACAAACCGCGCCTGATCGTTTGCATTCTCCAGCGCAACCAGCGCCGGTTTGACCCCCGAGGCGCTGCGCGCCGGTTGCAGGTGTTTTTCAAATTGACGGAGGTTGGCGGAAATGGCGGCGTTGGCCACCTCGAGCACTTCGGGGATGCTGCGGTAATTGGTCTCGATCTTATAAACGGTCGCGCCGGGATACCGTTTGGGGAACTCCAGGATGTTCTGGAAATTCGCGCCGCGCCACGAGTAGATCGACTGCGCGTCATCCCCCACCACCATTACATTCTTGTGGTCGCGCGCGAGGATGTCAATGAACTCCGCCTGGAGGCGGTTGGTGTCCTGGTATTCGTCCACGAGGATGAACTGGAATTGCGCGCGGAAAAACCGGGCGATCTCTTCGTTGTTTTCGAGAAGCCGTAATGGCTGCACGAGCAAGTCGTCGAAATCGAGCGCGTTGGCCGCCTTTTTGCGTTGGCCGTAATCGCGGTCGACCAGTTCGAGCTGGGCCTGGTATTCGATGAAGTGCGGGTATTTCTGCGCGAGCACCTCTTCGAGCGGCAGCCCCGTATTGAGCGCATAGCTGAGGATGTCCGCGACGACTTCGCCTTTGGGAAAGCGCTTCTCCTTCGGGGCGTCTTTGGATTTTTTGGTGCTGATGCCTTGAGAGGCGATCACCGCGTTGAGCAGGTCCGCCTGGTCCTCGCGATCCATAATCGAAAAGCCGCTCCGGTACCCTGCCGCTTCGGCGTGGCGGCGGAGGATGCGGTTGCCGATCGAATGGAATGTGCCGCCCCAGAGTCCGGCTGTGCGGTCGGGAAGCAGCGATTCGACTCGCTCCAGCATCTCGCGGGAGGCTTTGTTGGTGAAGGTGAGCAGGAGGATGTTGGAAGGCGAGATCCCGTTTTCCAGCAGGTAGGCCACGCGATAGGTGAGCGTGCGGGTTTTGCCGCTTCCGGCTCCTGCAATTACCAGAGCCGGGCCCGGGGGGGCCTGCACCGCGGCGAGTTGCTGCGGATTCAGTTCCGCGGCGTAGTCGATCCGCACTTGCGGATGGCGGTGAAGGGAATATTGGCGGGCCATGGCTTGGGCTCTATCTCAGCGGGAAAACGCCGTGTCGCCAAGAGGGAACTGGCGGTTTGGATAACCAAGGTACAAAAAAACGCAGCCCGCGATCCTTGCAGGCTGCGTCTGCTGCCTCGCCGGGGGTGTTTAATCCCGAGGAGACAAAAGGTTTATTAGTATTTTTTGGGGCTCTTCTGATGAGACTTCATCTGCTCTTTGCTCTTTTCGCCCACAGGGCCCATGGTGCTACTTTGGGACATGGCCAGGTGCTCTTTCAAAGCGGGCACCATTTTTTGCGCCCAGGCTTTGATGTCCGGGTCTTGCGTCCGGGCGGCTTCCTTCTCAAAGAGGGAGATGGCTTTTTCGTGTCCCTTCATATTGAAGGAAAGGAATTCCTTGTTGAACTTGTCGCCCTGCTCTTTTTCGATCGCGCTCAGCGAATGGCGGTCGGACATGGAAGGCTCCGTGGGCAGCTTCACGCCTTTGCTTGCGGCGAGCCGTTCCAGATTCCGGTTGGCTTCCGTGTGATCTTTCACAAGCATGCCCGCCATTTTCTTGATATTGGGATCACTCGACATCCGTTCGGCAGTCTGGCCGAGCGAGATTTCCGTGAGGTTGATCTCCGCCGCTTGTTTCAGGAACTCCTGATCGTGGCGGTCCAGTTTTCCCTGCTCCGTTGGGGCGGTGCCGGTTTTTTTCTCCATCGTTCCCGTCTCGTTGGCCGCGCGGACACTCCCCGCGAGGGCAAGCGCTGCGATAAGGGTTGCACAGAAGGTTTTAAGATAAACGCGTTTCATGTTTTTGGGTTTGGTTTCTGCAGCCCGCTTGAGCGGACTGCGTGTCCCATGAATCGACCCAAAGCTTAAACGCGGTCTTCCCGATTTTTACGGCAGTTCCTTGCGATGCACCCAGACGCTGTTGACCAACCCCAGGCTGAACATGATGACGCACACAAACGAGCCGCTGTAGCTGATGAGCGGCAGGGGGACACCCGTTACCGGCATCAGGGAAATGCACATGCCGATGTTCTGGAAGGTATGGCAGGTGCCCACCAGAATGCCAAAACCCACGAGGAGCACGGTGCTGCCCAGGAACCCCCATTGCTCGCCGATTGCCGCAAAAATGTAATCGTTGGGAACGGTGGTTTGCGGAACGTAGCCAAGCTCCACCTGGCTGTTGGGCGCCTTGAATCCTTTGCCGGCCCAGCCGCCGGAGCCGATGGCAAGCATCGTCTGGTTCACGGCCCAGGCGGACCCCTTGGAATCAATCTCCGGATCGACAAACGCCACGATGCGCGCCTGTTGGTATGGTTTGAGTTTAAAGTAATAAACCAGCGGCAGACAGGTGCAAATAATCAGAAAAACCGAGATGAGGTAACGTTTGGGGATCTGCCCGATGAAGAGCATCGAAAAGAGAACCGGGCCCCAGACCAAGGTGGAGCCCAAGTCCGGCTGCATTAAGATCAAGAGCGCTGGAGCTCCGGCGATCATGCCACAGGCGAGCATTTTCCACATCGGGTGGAGGGGTTTAAATTGGCTCAAAAAAAGGGCAATGATCAGGATGCCGGAGATCACTGCCAACTGCGCGGGCTGGAATTGGATGGGGCCGATATGCAACCAGCTCCGGGCGCCATCCAGTTTTTTCCCCATGATCAGGGTCAAAACCAGAAAGACGAGGGAAGCCAGATAGAGCGGCAGCGCCCCCCAGCGCACCCAGCGGTAATCGGCCAGGCTGACGATGACAAAAATGATCGAGCTGAATGCGATCCAGCCCGCCTGCTTGCGCCACATGTCGTGGTAGGCGGCGGCTTCGCGCATGTAGGTGCAACTGTAGATGGCAACGACGCCAAAGATGGCCAGAGCGAGCATCGTGAGAATGATGGCCCAGTTCATGGCCAGAAGTTTTCGGAGCAGGGGAGTCATGAGGCAAGGCAACGTGAGGCGGAGGCGAGGGGAAGGCGAGGCGTAGGGGGGCTTGCGTGCATGGGATCAGGCCAGCTTCGGGACGGCGGCGAGCAGTTTGCGGGTATAGTCGTGCTGGGGATCGGCGTAGATCGCCTCGGCGGAGGCGGACTCGACGATTTTGCCCCGATACATCACCAGCACATGGTCGCTGATATGCTCGACCACGGCGAGGTCGTGGGCAATGAAAAGGTACGTGAGCCCGAGTTCCTCCTGGAGATCCTGAAGCAGATTGACAATCTGCGCCTGCACACTGACATCCAGCGCGCTGACCGGTTCGTCGCAGACGATAAAACGCGGTTTGACTGCCAGTGCCCGCGCGATGCCGATGCGCTGCCGCTGGCCGCCACTGAACTCATGCGGGTAGCGCGTCATCATCTCCGGCTTGAGGCCGACCTGGCGCAGCAGTTCGGCCACGCGGGCCCGGCGGTCGGCCCGGGACATCGCGGGAAAATGGATTTCCAGCGGTTCGGCAATGATGGAAAAGATGGAGAGGCGCGGGTTGAGCGAGCCGAACGGGTCCTGAAAAATCATCTGCATCTCACGGCGCAGCGGACGAAACGCCTTTTCGTCCATGGCAAGGATCTCCCTGCCTGCAAAGCAAACGCGCCCGCTGGTGGCGGGCGTCAATTTCAGAAGGGTGCGGCCCACGGTCGTTTTGCCCGAGCCGCTTTCGCCCACGAGCCCGACCGTGGTTCCCTCCTCCACACTGAAGCTCACGTCATCGACGGCTTTCACATCGTCGGTATGGCGGCGGAGCAACCCGCTGGTGACGGGAAACCAGGTGCGCAGGTTGTGGACTTCGAGCAACGGCATCGCCCTAGTTTGCCGCGTGTGGGAAAGCTGTCAATGGCGCGTCACAAAACCGCACAGAAAAACACGCCCTTTTTCACCGGGAAATGCAGAAAGAAGGGAGGCAAACTCTTTCTGCCTTGCACCGCGCCCGAGGTCTCTTAATTTAGAAATGTGCGTGAGTTTCAACCATCATCGCAGGGATTGGAGGGGGCGCTGCTCATCGCGCACCCCAATTTGCTCGACCCTAACTTTCGTCGGACCGTGCTTTTTCTTGTGTCGCACGAGGAGGGAGAGGGGGCGCTGGGGGTCATTTTGAACCGGGCATCGGGAAAAAAGGTGGCGGATTTGTTGGACGTGCCGGGCTTGGGTCCCTTGGGCCGCATTCCGGTCTTTCTTGGGGGGCCTGTCAGCATGGATCGCATGACCTTTGCGAGCTTTCAGTGGGTGCGGGAGTCGCAAAAGGTGGAATGTCGGCTCAACGTGGAATTGGAAGAGGCCAAGGAACTCGCGCTCGACAGCGATGTGGTCGTGCGGGCTTTTGTCGGTTACGCAGGGTGGAGCGGCGGGCAACTGGAGGGGGAGTTGGAGCAAAAAGCCTGGCTGGTGCAAAAGCCGAACCGCGAAGTGCTCGACCCGGAATCGTGCAAACAGATGTGGTTTACGGTCGTGCGCAGCTACGGCCCGTGGTTTCGCTTGCTTGCGGAAGCGCCCGATGACCCTTCGTTGAATTAGGAGGTTTTCACGAATTATAAAAACCAATCTGGAACTCTGGAACTCAGGAGAAAACGATCAGGACCGCCTTACCGCGATAGCGGTTTCGTGAGAGCGGAGCGCAGCGCAGCCGATTTGCGGAGCCCCGAGCTTTGCGAGGGGATAAACCAGGAAACCAGGAAGCTGAGAAAGAGAGTGCGGAATCCCGATAAAATGGAGACCGAAAAGGGCGACAGGCGTTCCCTTTCTGAATCTTCTTGAGTTCCTGAGTTCCAGATTTTCTTCTCCATCAATGCGAAGGTGGCTGTTTTCGATGCAGAAAGCGCAACGGATCAAGCCCGCAAAAAAGGCCAGACCTCACGGCCTGGCCTTCTCCAAAAGAGATGCCCCCTACTTCATGTGAGTGGTGGACACTTTGGTTGTGGTGCAGGTGCTCTTCTTCGCGCAGCAGGCGCTGAGGTTGAGAAGAGAGACTGCCACTGCGAGGATCGTAATGGTTTTAAACATGCTGGTTTCAACTCCTTTCATTGCTGGTTGCGAGTCTTTTTATGGACCTCTCAGCGCCCAAAGCAATGTTTTTTGCCCGAATCAGAAAAGGAATTTTCAGCAGCAATTCTTCACCAACCGGTCGTGACGCGGCCAACGATATTGACGGCGGCTTTTTCAATGGCCAAGGGGATTGCCTGTCGTTCGTCCTGGTTGATGTCGTTGCCGGTAACGAAAAAGCTGGTCTCACCGGTCACGGTTCCCCGGTCGATCATCTCTCCGGTGTAGCGACGGGTGAGAGTGTAGCTCATGGCTACGGTCAGATAGAATTCCTGCTGTTTGACGATGTCGCTGCGCACCGAGCGCGCCCCCCGGCGACGGATCTGGTCGATGGATCCCGTCAAAATGACATCTGCGTCTTCTGTGGAACGAATGGCGAATGTGCCATCCTGCTGGAATTGTTTAACGAGAGTGCTGGCAGCCAGGGATTCCAGGCGCGGCACGAGGGTCTCGTTATGAAAGGTGGGCACGGCGATCGTTTCCACTCCCGCCATTTTCTTGGGAATACGAGCGCCGATATGGTACCCGGCGCAACCGGAAAAGAGGAAGAGCGAAGCTGCCAACGCGAGGAAGATCGGGGATTTCATTGGGGCGGCTTATTGGCTGGGCAGGGCGGGTTCCGGCATAGGGGACCCGGAAGTGCGCAGCTTCGGTTTTTCCGGCGCGGTTTCCTCGGGAACCACAGGGGCGGGAGGGCCCGCGTAATCCGGCCGTGAGGCGATATCCACTTGCGCCTGCATTTTGCGGGCTTCGCGGGCCTTGTTGCCGGTCTGGGCGTTTTCCGGGCCGGAGCGCAGGGCATCCTCGCCCACGTTCCCTTTCATCCGCTCAATCGCCTTGCGGGCTTCCTCGGCTTCGGGCGCGTCCTTTCCCTCCTGGATCACCCCTTTGTAGTAAATGGTGGCGGCTTTGAAGTTCTTGGTTTTTTCGTAGAAACGGGCCACTTCCAAATTCTTTTTGAGGCTCGTACCCGAGAGCTTGGCGATGTTTTCGCGGGCTTGCGGGATTTTTTCGCTTTGGGGATAGCGCACGGTGAAATCTTCAAAAGCATCCCGGGCCTTCAGCCGCGAGGCGGCATCATTGGAGCCGTTTTCGATGAGGTGCATCTGCACGTATCCGATCTGGTATTGGGCGTCGCCGGCCACGTCGTCGTTGGGGTAATGATCCGTGGCTAACTGATAGGCCGCGATTGCTTCGGCGTATTGCCCCTGTTTTTCGAGCGCCATGCCGATGTTGAACTGGGCCAGCGGTGCCTCTTTGCTATACGGGGCGCTTTTCACGATCTCCTCGAACATTTTTTGGGCGCGTTCCATGGAACCAAAGGTTTTCATGCCAAAAAGCTTGCGCCGTTCACCGTCCAAAAACGCTTTCGCGATCCCGAACTGCCGCTCCACAACGGTGTCGAATTCCTTGCCGCGCGGGTAGTTGAGAATGTATTTGCTGTAAGCTTCAAAAGCCCGCTCCGGCTCGCCGGTCTGCTCGTTGAGTTGGGCGATTTTGAACTGCGCCTGCGAAGCGGCACCCGAGGCGGGAAATCCGCGCAGCAACGCCCGGTAAGCTCCGATCGCTTTCTTCAGGCTCCCTTCGGATTCGAGCGCTTGTGCCTTGTGAAGTTGCTCGCTGGCGGATTTTTCCAATGCGCCGGAGTCTTCCTCCTCTCCGTGGAATCCCTCCCCGGGACGATAAACCACTGCCGCATAAAGGGGCGGGGCGGTCAGCAGGGTGAAAGCCAGGAGGAGTGAAGAGAAAACAATGAGCTTCCGCATATCGGGCTGACGCTAAAGGAATGCAGCGGGAGCGTCAAGGGTAGGCCGTGGATTTTCCTTAGGGGATTCGCTGATTCAATCGCCCCTCATTTCTTGTTTCCCAATGCGCATTGCATCCCGTAACCTCCCGGCGTGTTTGAACTTCTAGCCACTGATCCCGCTTCCAAAGCCCGCCGGGGCCGCCTGACCACTGCTCATGGGGTGATCCAAACCCCCATCTTCATGCCGGTGGGCACGCAGGGGTCGGTGAAAGCCGTCAGCCCGCGGGAGTTGCGCGAGATGAATGCCCAGATCATTCTTGGCAACACCTACCATCTTTTTGTGCGGCCGGGAATGCACGTGATGCGCCATTTCGAGGGACTCCACAATTTCATGAATTGGCAGGGGCCGATCCTGACCGACAGCGGCGGTTTCCAGGTGTTCTCGCTGGCCAAGCTGCGCAAGATCACCGAGGAAGGGGTGCATTTCCAAAATCATCTGGACGGCGCGCCTTGCTTCATCGGACCGGAGACGGCAATGGATATCCAGGCGACGCTCGGGAGCGATATTGCCATGGCTTTTGACGAGTGCCCTCCGTATCCCTGCGAGTATGATTACGCGGCAAAAAGTCTGGAACTGACTTTGCGCTGGGCGCAACGTTGCCGCGACTGGGCGCTGGCCCGGGATGCCGCGGGGCAGCCCCGCGGCGCGGTCTTTGGCATTGTCCAGGGGGCCACTTTTGCGGATCTGCGCCGCACGAGCGCGGAAGCTTTGGTCGCGATGGAATTTGACGGGTATGCCATCGGAGGGGTCAGCGTCGGGGAACCGGAGTCGGAAATGATGGCGGCCGTTGAGAATGCCGAACCGTTTTTGCCCGCGAACAAGGCCCGGTATGCCATGGGCCTCGGCACGCCGCCGCAGATGCTGGAAATGATCGCACGCGGGGTCGACATGTTCGATTGCGTGCTTCCGACCCGCATCGCCCGCAATGGGGCGGCCTTCACAGCGCTCGGGACATTGAATCTGAAAAACAGCCCCTACATTATGGACAAGGGGCCGATCGAGGAGGGGTGCACCTGCCCGGCGTGTCGGGAATTCTCACGCGGTTACCTGCGCCATTTGGTCAAATCCGAGGAGATCCTCGGGCTGCGGCTGATCTCGCTGCACAATTTGCATTTCTACCTCAACCTCATGGACCGGGCTCGCAAAGAGATCGAGCAAGGGACGTTTGAGCGGTTCCGGCGGGAGTTTGTGGCCAACTACAAAGTGTGGCAGCCCAATACAGAGTAATGCTCTTTGTGGGGCAAATGTTCACAAAACGCTTTACTTGTGCGGGCAGCCCTGATGTAAAGGGGACGAACATTGTCCCACTAGTAATGAGCAGCAAATACACCGCCTTCCGTTGCCCCGAAGATCTGCTTGAGAAGGCCAAAATCCGCGCCAAACGCGAACGCCGTTCCCTGAGTAATTATCTGATCACCCTCATCGATAAAGATGTCGAGGGGATGGGGGATTTGGTGAAGGAAGAAATGGCGATCTCGCGCGGCAAGCTGAACGGGGAGAACTAGCTGCCCTAATTACATGGCAGGTGGGTGTTGCCCCGCTTGAGCAAGGATGCCTCTCTTGGTTTTCCCTGTGTCTGCACGGGCAAGGACGTCCCCTTCCGTGGACTAGCCGAATCCGTAGCTCTCGGCAATCCCTCCCCTCGACTGTCCCCCCTGGTCCTTTGTTTGATGCGTTCCGGGGTCAATTCGACACCCGCCCTCCCCGCCATTCGCGAGCCGAGGGCGCACCCGGCGGCTCCATCGCTCTTGGCTGTGAATAACCTTATTAACACATAATTCAAAATGCTTGAAATGAGAATGATGGAAAAGTTAATACGTAAAATAAATACACTGTTTTCAGAGGATTTCTTTGGGGCTTTTTGCTTGTTAAGTAAATGATGTAAATGCCATGTGTCGAGTCTTTTACGTCTGATGTTATGCGTAAAGCGTAGGCTTAGGGCGACAGGGGATACGCTTGGATGAATTGCGGTAGGGGCGGCACTCCGCGCCGCCCCGGAGGTGTGCGATTCTTAGCCTCTGGATGGATTCCAAATAGCGCGCATTTTGGACGGCCCGGAGTAGCATCCCTGCCGTTCCAAGATCCAACCTGCCCTCCGGTTCATCAACGGCCAAGGCTCGTCGAAAAGCAAAACAAGCCACAAGGTGCCTCACGCGATTTTGGGGAGACGGTGCTCTGCACGATGAATGAACCCAAAGATTCAAATTTGCATCTCACGCCATTCCTGATAGCACTTTGAACCCCGCTGGGCGGAATCGCCCGGCGCATTTCAACCATACAGACCTATTATCTATGAGTAAACGTATTGCATTCCTCTTTTCCGGCCAGGGCGCACAAACCGTCGGGATGGGCAAGGACCTCTCTGAACAGTACCCCGTCGCGGCCGATTTGTTCCGCCGGGCAGACGCCGCTTTGAACCGTCCGCTGAGCCAGTTGATGTTCGAGGGCCCCCAGGAGGAGCTGACGCAGACGGTCAACTGCCAACCCGCCCTCTACGTGCACGGTTCGGCCTGTCTCGCGGCCTTTCTTCAGGAAATGGGGGGGGCATTGCCCGGGGTGGTCGCCACCGCCGGACTTTCTTTGGGCGAATTCACAGCCCACGCGGCTGCCGGAACGTTTGACTTTGAAACCGGCCTTTCCCTCGTGGCCCAGCGCGCGAGCTTCATGCAGGAAGCCTGCGAGAATACCGAAGGGACCATGGCCGCGATGATCGGTGCCGAGGAGAGCGATGTGCGCAATCTTGCCGCTGAAACCGATGTGGACATCGCGAACCTGAACGCTCCGGGTCAGATCGTCATTTCCGGGGAGCGCGCCAAGGTGGAGCTCGCCGTGGGCCTCGCCAAAGAACACAACATCCGTCGCGCCCAGTTGCTCAATGTCGCCGGGGCTTATCATTCCCGGTTGATGAATTCCGCCTATGTCAAGTTGGGCGAAGTGCTTGAGCGCACGGAGTTTGCCGCCCCCAAATACCTCGTGGTGGGCAATGTGGACGCTCAGCCGGTGTCCGAAGCTCCCGCGATCCGCAATGCCCTGCGCGAGCAGGTGACGAGCAGCGTGCGTTGGGCGGAGTCGATGGAATACCTCCTGGATGTGGAAAAAGTGGACCTTTTCATCGAATTTGGCCCCGGTGGCGTGCTGGCCGGTCTCTTCGGACGCATCCGCAAGGGCACCCACGTCTTCTCCATCTCCGACGTGCCGAGCCTCCAGACGGCTGTCGCGAAGTTGAAGGAATAGCGAGACAAGACGAACAGGAGAGGGATGGGGTAAGCTTGGTTCGTGAGCTTTGTGCGCGGCTAAGCCGGGAATTTTTAGACAGGATTCACAGGATTTTGAGGATTATCAGGATTATGCCCGCAGTCTGTGAGGGCTGGTGAGCATTTGTGACCTCAATCCGAAAAATCCTGTAAATCATGTCAATCTTGTTAATCTTGTTAATCCTGTCTAAATTGCCAAGATGTCCATGTCCCATGTCGAACTTACCGAGCGTTTGCTCATGGACGCCGGGGGATGGCAGGCGGCCAAGCTCGCCCGTGCTCTCGTGGAATCGGGTCGCGTGGTGAGCGCCGCTTACACCCCTCCGGTGCTCAAGGGAGTGGTGCGCGAGGGGGAATTGGAGTTGCGCGCGGGACTCAAGATTTCGTCCAAGAGCGACATCGAGAACCTCTGCCCGTGCCGCCAGTCGCGCCAATACGGAGCCATTTGCGCCCATTCGCTGGCGGTCGGGTATGCGCTTTTGCTGCACAAGACCGGCCCCGGATCGGACCTGGCGAGCCGGAACCGGCCCCCACAACCGTCCCCCTCGCAATCCGCCGCACCGGGATCCGCTCCGCATTTTATTTTGGCGGACGCGGGTGGCACCGGGCCAGATTTCGTGGCGCTGCACGTGATTCTTCCGCCGCAATTTCTCCCAGCTTGGGAGCGCGGCAACCTGACGGTCGGCATCGAGGCGGACCGGAGCGGCCGAAGGGTGTTGCTCAATGCTTTAAGTGAAAAGGAGACCTACCGGTGTTCGGAAGCGGATCTGCGTCTCGTGGAAGCCGTCCGGGCACTGCTTCCCGGCTCTCTTTCGGGGATGCTCTCGCTCTCGCGCGAAAAAGGGCTGCAATTGCTGGAAGGGTTGCGCGGGCACCCTCGGGTCACTTTCGGGAAATCCGCGGCAGTGCATATTTCCAGCCAACCCGTTTTGCCCAAGCTGGAGGTGCAGTCCGATTCATTGGGCCGTGTGACGCTCCATGTGGTGTGGGCGGCGGATACCCGGCTCTTGATTGCAGGGCAGGGACCGGCCTGGACGCTGACGAACTCGGTCTTTGCCCCTGCGGCACCCGGCTTGCCGCCCGCTTACAACGAGTTACTGCGGCGGGATGTGATGCTGCCCCCGGAACAAGCCGCGCCGTTCCTCGCGACGGAACTTCCGGCGTTGCGCGCTTTTTTCGAAGTGACGGGGAGTGCCGCCGCTGCCGGGGCCGCACCGCGGATGATCCCGGAGGCGGGGACTTTTTCGCTTACTTTGGAAGGCTCCTTGAACCACCTTGCCGCGCGGCTCCAACGCATCTATTCCAAACGCGTGGTCACGCTCGGCGTCACGAGCCCTTCGGAAAACTGGGCGCTGCCGGACCCCGCCGATCCTTCGCACATCCTCTGTCGCAATTTCGAGGCCGAACGGTTGGCGTTGGCGGATTTGACGCGTTTTGGGTTTACGGGGCCGGATGGGACCGGGCATTTCGTGCTCCGGGGGGAGCGCGCCATTTTGACGTTCTTTGGCGAAGGGTATCCGGCGCTGGCGGCTCAGTGGGACGTGACGCTCGGCCCGCGGTTTACGAACGTCTCAGCGGAAATCGAGCGGATCACGCCGCGCGTGGAGATTCTCAGCTCGGGCGAACAATGGTTTGACCTCCAGTTCGACCTCTCCACCGGGAGCGGCGAACGGTTTTCCGCCGCCGAAGTCCAGCGGATGCTGCAACTCGGCCAGAACCACGTCCGGCTCAAGAGCGGCAAGCTCGCGGTGTTCAATAGCGCGTTGCTTGATGATTTCCAAAGCGTTTTGCGCGACTGCAATCCGCAACAGCGCCAGCCAGGAAGCTATCGGATTGACAAGGCGCATGCGGGTTACTTGGAAGCTGCCGCGGCGGGGGCCGGGTTTGCCGTCCATGCCGGAGCCAACTGGCGTCAATGGGCGCAAAGCCAGCAGGGCAAGGTCGAGATGACGCCGCTGCCCCTGGGGGATTTGGAGACGGTTCTGCGCGGTTATCAAAAGCACGGAGCTGCGTGGCTCCATTTTTTGGGCGCGAATGGGTTGGGCGGCATCCTCGCCGACGACATGGGGCTTGGGAAGACCTTGCAGGCGCTCGCCTATTTGCGCACCCAGCCGGGTCCATCGCTGGTGGTCTGTCCCTCTTCGCTCATTTTTAACTGGCAGCGCGAGGTGGAGAAATTCACACCCGAACGGAAGGTGCTTGTCATCGAAGGCGCGCAACGTTCCCGAAAATTTGCGGAGATACCGAAAGCGGACCTCGTCATTACGAGCTACCCGCTTTTGCGCCGCGATGCCGAGCGGTATCGGCAGTTTGCGTTTTCGACCGTCATTCTGGACGAAGCGCAGCACATCAAAAATCCCGATACCCAGAACGCGCAGGCGGCCGGGATGCTGCGCGCGGCCCGCAAATTCATCCTCACCGGAACGCCGGTGGAAAATTCCGTGCGCGATATCTGGTCGCTGATGAACTTTGTCATGCCCGGTTATTTGGGCGAGCGCGACGATTTCCGCGAGCGCTATGAAATCCCCATCGCCCGCCAGAATGACAAGGAGACCCTCGCGCGGCTCGCCAAGCGGCTGCGGCCGTTCCTGCTGCGTCGGCGCAAGCAGGAAGTGGCGGCGGATCTCCCGCAGAAGCTGGAGAACGTGGCCTATTGCGAATTGAACGAGGCGCAGAAGCAGGTGTACGCGGCGCTGTTGCAAGGGGCGCGCGCCCAGATCGACGAGGCAACCGGGGAAAAGAATGCGGGTCGCGCGCAGATGCTCATGCTCACGGCGTTGCTGCGGTTGCGCCAGGCATCGTGCGATTTGCGTTTGTTGGACAAAGCGGGTGCGGCAGCCGCCAAAGCCGATTCCGGCAAGGTGGAATTATTTAACGAACTGCTCCAGGAAGCCGTCGATGGGGGCCACCGCGTGCTGGTCTTCAGCCAGTTCGTTTCCATGCTCACGCTTTTGCGACGGGAATTGGAAGGGCAGGGGATCGCCTACTGTTATCTCGACGGCCAGACGCGCGACCGGATGGAAGAGGTGGACCGTTTTCAGAATGGGGATGCCCCGGTGTTCCTCATCAGCCTCAAAGCGGGTGGCGTCGGGTTGAATCTCACGGCGGCGGATACGGTGATCCATTTCGACCCATGGTGGAACCCGGCGGTGGAAGCGCAAGCGACCGACCGCGCCCATCGCATCGGCCAGAAGAACGTGGTCACGGCTTACAAGCTGATCGCGCGTGGAACGGTGGAAGAAAAGATTCTCCACTTACAGCGCAAGAAGCGGGAGATCATCGATGCCGCCATCGAAAATGAAGAGCCGCTGATGGAAGGGCTCACGCTAGAGGAGATTCGCGGATTGCTGGAGTAATTTTGTTAAGCGGTTTTTAGTTTTGTTAGCAGGTCGAATAAAAATTCCCGAATGTCTAAAATGCGGTCGGGGTGTGAGTTGGCAGGATAACTGAATCTCACTTTTAAAAAAAATCCTTTAAAGGTAGTCAAAAGCAAATGGGATATCTGCTCTCCAACATCAATGGAAATCTGAGTATCTGGAATTTGAAAAGAAAATTGAGCATGAATGAAACAGGTTCCTGCATGACATCCTTCAAGTTCCCACCCATCGCATTGTTCGAGTTTCACATTGCGATAGAATCCGGCATCTGCAAGAGACAATACATCCGAACAACATGCCTTGAAATGTTCTAAACTGTCCGAATGACTTATTGATTTTGTGCCGGACGTGCCAAAATCGTAGAGATAGACGTCTGCCCTTGTTGCCCCGCGTGTATACCGAATTTGCACGCCCAAGTCCTTATCCTCCGCTTCGATAAAACTTTGGAGTGATAGATCGCCCAAATCAGGCGGTATTCTGTCGGATTGGCTAAAAACAGGAATCATAAGTAGCTACCTATTTAGCCTCTGTATTGCAGCACCGACAGCCCCGAATGGCAAGGAAAAGGCTTCAATGAGTCCTGCAATCCATCGAACTCGATTCACATCTGAAAGAACGAGGTGAATGATAATCCCGACACCAAGCAGGGTATACAGTCCGGCTAGAATCCAAGCTGTTTCAATCCGATGAGTCGGCGCAACCCTGACGCCCGCCATCAAGCCGCAAAACGCTGACATGGAAATGCGGATGAAGATAAATGATAATCCGAACCATCCAACAGCATGCTGAATATTATAAAAAAATGTAGAAAACAGAATGTGAACAATACCTGCTACAGGCAGGATGCATATCCATCGGAAGGTCTTCATCTGGATTTCGAAAATTTGGGCGTAGCAAGGATTGTTCGCTTCATGTTTTAGGGTGTATTTGGCATCAGAGCATCGGCTCCGATTTTTACAATGGCTTCGTGCCTAAATGCGAGCGGGAAAACAATCAAGTCATCTCTCTTCCTTCTCTGCGTCCTTTGCGCGAGATTATTCCACCGAGGCTTCCGCTGCAACTAGCTCCGGTTGCCCGCCCATGATTTCCCAAGCCCGTTCGAGCGAGGCATCGATGTCCGCGCAGATGTTTTCCAATCCCACGCGGTCCACAAACCCGGAGTTGAAGAGCACTTTCATCGGCTGCGGTTGCACGCCGCTCAAGATGAGTTTGGTGCCGCGGCGGCTGAATTTGCGCAGCATGATTTCCAGCGCGCGCAGGCCGGAACCGTCGATGGCTGGGACGGCGCGCATGCGGAAAATCACAATGCCGGGAGCGATTTGCGCGCTGTTGAGCGCGTCTTCGAGTTTCTCTGCGACACCGAAGAAGAACGGGCCTTCAATGCGATAGACGAGCACGCCTTTGGGCACGGCTTTGTCGCGGATGGAATCGCCACCGAGGCCCACATCGCTGTCGCCGGTGATGAGGCGGACATGCGTAATCTCCTCCATTTTCTTCACAAAGAGGATAAAGGAGAGAGCGAGTCCGAAGCCGACGGCAATGGAGAGGTCGAAGGCGACCGTCATCGCGAAAGTGACGAGAAGCACAATGTAGTCGCTGCCGGGGCCGCGCGCCAATTCCTTGAAATTAAACCATTCGCCCATGCGGAAGGCGACCACGAGCAGCACGGCGGAAAGGGCGGCAAGCGGCAAATATTGAGCCAGCGGGGCGGCGACAAGCACGATCACAATGAGCGTGAGGGAATGGATAATGCCGGAGACCGGGGTGCGCCCGCCGCTGCGGACGTTGGTGGCGGTGCGGGCGATCGCGCCGGTGGCGGAGATGCCGCCGAAGAAGGGGCAAATAAAATTGGCGATCCCCTGACCCATGAGTTCCTGGTTGGAGTCGTGACGGGTTTCGATCATCCCATCAGCGACCATGGCGGAGAGGAGCGATTCGATCGCTCCCAGCATGGTGATGGTGAGCGCGGGCCCCATGAGTTCCTGGATGCGCTGGAAGGTGATGTGGGGGAGCTGAAAATGCGGCAGCCCTTCCATGGCTTTCGCGCCGAATTTGGAGCCGATGGTGGCGACGACTTGCGGATCTGGATTCCAAATAAAGACGATGACCGCCGTGGCCAGGATGGCGACGATGGAAGGGGGGACGGCTCGCCACCGTTTCGGCCAGCCGACGATGATCCCGAGTGCGAGCAATCCCAGTGCGAGGCTTTGCCATTTGGTTTGGGAAAGGTGCGTCACAATTCCGCCAAACTGCGCGAGCGCTTCGGCGGGGAGTTTGATGTCGAGGCCGAGGAGTTGTTTGAGCTGGCCAATGGCAATCACGACCGCGATGCCGCTGGTGAACCCGGCGACGACGGAGTAGGGGATGAATTTGATGAGCCCGCCCAGCCGGAACGCGCCGATGGCAAAGAGAAAGACCCCGGCCATCATGGTGGCAAGCGCCAGCCCCTCGTAACCGTAACGCGCGGCGATGGCAAAGAGAATGGGCACGAACGCTCCTGTTGGACCGCCGACCTGCACAAAGCTGCCGCCGAGAGCTGAAATCAAAAAACCGGCGATGATGGCGGTCCAGAGCCCCTGGCTGGGCGAGACACCGGAGGCGATGCCGAAGCCGATGGCGAGCGGAAGTGCGATGATGCCGACGGTGATCCCGGCGATCACATCGGGCAAAAGCATTTTGCGGCGGTAGCTGAGGAGGGCGTCGATTAAAGCGGGGCGAAATAAAGAACTCACGGGGTAATGACTAATTAAAGGAGGGGAAGCGAAAAGGCACAACGGGAGAATTGCTCATTATTAGTGGTAAATTGTTTATTTTGCAGGACCCTATTGTCCGGGCAGCGAAATGCCGCGCAGTTTTTTGTAGAGACAGACGGCTTGGGAATCAGTCATGCCGGAGACATAATCCGTCATGCGCAGGAGCCGGGTGTAAGCGTCCGGCGCGGGCGTGCCGCCGGGGCCGACGAACGGCTCCGGGAGAATCTGCAACAGGTTGCGCCAGCGCGGGGCAAGCTTGCCATGATTGGCGGCCAGAGCTTCGACGCCTTCCACAAAGAGATCGAGCAGCCCGCCGATCACTTCAAATCCAGCGGCTTCGATCTCCACCCCGCGCGGGTTGGCGTAGAGCCGTTTGCGCGAGCGGCACACGATCTCTTCCAACGGCTCGGCGGCTTGCGTGCACCGGATGAGCGGCTGCTCAAATGCGCCCGCGAGAATCGCCTCTTCGTTTTGCAAAAAAACCGCCGCAACTTGTTCCACCGCTTTGCCGATCGCCACCGCGCGGAGAAACTCGATGCGCTCTTCGGTCCCGTTCATGCGCTTGGCGATGTCGAGGTATTTGCGTTCCCCGATCACTTTGGCAAATGCTTCGCTGGCCTCTTCATAACCGATGAGCCGCAGGCGCACGCCGTCTTCAAAATCGACAAGCCGATAACAGATGTCGTCGGCAGCTTCGACGATCAACGCCAGCGGATGCCGCCGCCAACCGTTGTTTGAGAGAAGGAGTCCGGTGCGTTCGGCGACTTCGGCGAAAAGTTCGGATTCGGCGTGGAAAAAGGAATGTTTCTTGGTGCTCGCGCGAGGGTCATTCGGATCGCGTTCCGGGTGCGAGGCCACAGGATATTTTGCGAACGCGCCGAGGGTGGCGCAGGTTAATTGCAGGCCGCCGTGGTTGTCGGGCATCTGGAGCCGCGTGAGAATGCGAAACCCCTGGGCGTTGCCCTCGAAGCGTTCGAAATCGCTGAAGTGCACCGGGTTTTTTTTGAGTTCGGCGTGCAGCCGTTTGGCTTGTGGCGATGTGGTGAACCAGTGCCGGATGGCGTCTTCGCCGGAATGCCCAAAGGGGGGATTGCCGATGTCGTGCGCGAGGCAGGCGGCGGCGACCACGTCCCCCACATCGGATGGGTGCACGCCGTCCAACCGGTGGCGTTCGAGGATTCCTCGGCCGATTTTTGTTCCGAGGGAACGCCCCACGCAGCCCGCTTCCAGGCTGTGCGTGAGCCGTGTGCGGACGTAGTCGCTCTCCGCCAGCGGGAACACCTGTGTCTTATCTTGCAGCCGCCGGAATGCGGAGGAGAAGACGATGCGGTCGTAATCTCGCTGGAAGGGCGAACGTTGCGCCTGGAGCGGTTCGGAGTCGCTTTTGCCGAGGCGCGCCGGCGAAAGAAGTCTCTCCCATTGCATCATGCGCCTATCATTACCATTGATGGGGCTGGCAAAAGAAGAAGATTAGCACGCCAAATCAAAACATCCCGTGGAGACAATCGAACCCCGCCTTGCCCAGCAAAAGCCAGGCGCCAAAATAAACCCACGCAGCCAGCCCGAAGAAGTAGCCGAGGATCACAAAAAGACCGTCGCGCTCCATCATTCCGGCCGTGAGGAAAAGAATGGAAAGCGTGGGAAGGGTGTTCATCACCGGCACCATGATCGGCAGAAAAAGAAAGATGCCGCCCGACGCGATGCCGAGGCCGATCAGGTTCGACATCCCGGGGCCGCTTTGGAGAAATTCGATGCGCGGTTGGGTCAGGCGTTCCATGCATTGAAGCAGTTGGATGAGGACGCCAAGAATTTTTCGGAGCATTTCCAACGACAGTTCCCGGCGCAACACAAACTGCGGCAGCCACGGCTTGCGCCCGCAGGCCAGGCACGCTCCCATCAAAATGATCGCTGCGCCAAAGGGAGTCGAGAGTCCCGGCACGCTGGGAATCAGGAACGGAGCAGAAAGGAGCATGATCAAAAGCGCAACTCCCCGGCTCTGAAGAATCGACTCAATCTCGCCAATGCTCAGGGAGCGGCCCTCGGCAAGCAAAGCCGCAATTTCTTGGGAAAGGCGACGGGGAGACGGTTCGGTCATGGGTGAAAAAGAGGAAATATTTGCCGCAATCTAAACATCGGCAAACGGCTCCGGCCATTCTTTTTATGAAGGCGGCGAGGCTCTGAAGAAATCCCCAACAGGAGTCCGGGAAAAACAAACTTTAATTTTCGTTAGCCAAGAGGCTGCTGGTTCCCTATGTTTTTAAACCCTATGCAAGCCGAGATCGAAAAAGCCGTTCAAGCGGGCAAAGTTAACCCCCGCGTCGCCTCCACCCTCGAAAAGCTCCCTGCCGGGGCTTACTGCTTGCACAAAAGCTGGGGATTCGGGCGCATTGCGGAGATTAATTTTCTGCTCAATCAAGCCGTCATCGACTTTAAGACCAAGAAGGGTCACACGATGCAGTTGCAATATGCGGCGGAATCGCTGACGCCGCTGGCCGAAGACCATATTCTCGTGCGTAAAGTGACGGACCCCGGGGCGATTAAAGCGATGGCGAAGCAAGACCCCGTGGGGCTCGTCCGGCTCATTCTTGCGAGCTACGGCGGCAAGGCGAATCAGGATCAAATTGCCCAAGCTCTTTCCGGGGAAATTTTCAACGAAGCCGAATTTAAACGTTGGTGGGATTCCGCGAAGAAGGCGCTCAAAAAGGACGGCCACATTGCCCTTCCCACCAAAAAAAGCGATCCGATTGTGCTGCGCGAAACGGCGATCTCGCAATCGGACGAATTGCTCGCCACCTTCCAGGCGGCCCGTCAAACCAAGGCACAAATCGCGGCTCTGGATCAGATTTTGAAAAGCACGGAGGAATTCAAGGGAGGCGAAGAACTCAAGACGGTCGTCGCCACCGTGGAAGACGCCGCGCAGAAGAGTCGCCGGCTGAATACCGCGCAGGCTTTGGAGTTGATCTTGGGACGGGACGAACTTTGCACCATCACAGGCATTGCGCCCGGCGAAGGGACGATCTCGCTCAGCGAGCTGCTCCATGATGAGGAACGCAGGCTGCACGAGATCCTCAATGAGGTGCCCGCCGCCAAGCAACGCCGCGTGCTTGCCGCATTCCCGACCGCTTTTGGCGAAGAGAAGTGGGTGGAAAAAATCCTCGTTCTGATGAGCAAGAGCGGCATCCGCGTCGCTTCCGAAATCGGGCGGCTCCTGCTGGAGCAAGGCAAGAAAGCCGAACTGCGTCGCGAACTGGATCGCTGGCTGGGCGATCACACCATTTCCACCGAAGTGCTCACCTGGCTTTGCAAAGAGCGCGAGGGCGCGTTTGCTGAAATGGTGGATGCCCGGGTATTGAGCGCCACGTTGTCTGCTCTGGAACGCGATCAATTTAATGAGGTTAAGCGCGGCGGCAAACTCCACGACCTGCTGCTCGAAGACCGCGAACTGGTGCCGGATATGCTCGCCGGTGCTGAGCCCGAAATTGTGCGCGATACGATTCGCAAGGTGATGCTTTCCGGGGTGTTCGAAGAGCTGAATAAGCGTTCCATTCTCGGGCGGATCGTCCGCGTTTATCCCGAGATGGAAGCAATGCTCACCGGCGATATGCCTTCGGAAAAGCAAGAGGCGCTCATCGTTTCCTGGGAGAGCCTGGAGAAGCGCAAGAATGAACTCGATGAACTGGTGAATAAAAAAATTCCCGAGAACATCAAGGAGATTTCGTTGGCCCGTTCTTACGGCGATCTGCGCGAGAATTTTGAATTCAAAGCCGCTAAAGAAATGCAACGCGTGCTTTCCCGCCGCAGGGCGGAGATGGAGCGCGATCTGGGTCTTGCACGCGGCACGGATTTCGCCAATCCCGACACGCAGGTTGTCTCTATCGGCACGATTGTCACCATCAAGGAAATCACGGACGGCCGCCTGGATGTTTACAGCATCATGGGAGCGTGGGACAGCGATCCGAAGGCGGGAGTCATCTCGTACAAAGCCGGAATCGCCCAAGCGCTGCTTGGCCACAAGGTGGGCGAAAAACTCGATGTGCCCACCGAACACGGCGATCGCGTGGCGGAGATCGTGAAGATCGAAGCAGCCCGCAAAGCGGCTCAGTAGGAACTACATCTCCATCTCCAGCGTGCAGAGACGTTCGAAAAATTCCTCGGGCGTCTCGGCAGTTAAGAGAGCTTGTTCGCCTTTTTCGGTTCGGAAAATGCGGGCAAGCGCGCCGATGATCCGCAGGTAATCCGAGGCCAGGGCTACAGGCACGCCGATGACGAAAATGAGGCGCACGCGCGCGGAGTCTCCTTGAATCGGAATCCCTTCCGACGAGCGACCGACAGCCATAATCATCGAGCTGACGGCGTGTGTTCGCACGTGGGCGATACAAAGGGCGGAGCCGTGCTCGTTGGCCATACACGCGCTTCCATCAATGAGGCCGTCGTAAAAGCGATCCCAATCGTTGACCCGCTCGTCGGATTCCAACAACTCAGCGACTTTAGCCGTGGCCTGAATGTGCGTTCCCGCCTTGAGATCGAGTAAAATGTGTTCCGGTAAAAGGATGTCGCCAATAGTAATCATACTGCGCTGCCGCTCCATTTCAGTTTTTCCCGCAATACTTCGCAAAACGACAACTCCGGGAGCACCGCCAAGGAAAGTTCCATGGTGCTTTTGCGAATGCAAATGCGGTCGCCCTCGCGGACTTGCACCGGTTGGTGACCGTCCACCGTCAGGACCACGTCGGACTGGCCGTGCACCGGGCACACGACGATTTCCGAGCGGTCGCCCACCACGAGGCTGCGATTGGTGAGGACGTGCGGACAAACAGGCGTCACCACCAAAACCCCGGCGTCGGGCGCGATCACAGGTCCGCCAGCCGATAGGGAGTAGGCGGTGGAACCGGTGGGCGTGGCGACGATCAGGCCGTCGGCGTTGTATTGGGTGAGGTTTACGGAGTCGATCCAGGTGTCGAGTTTAATGAGCCGCGAGAACGCTCCGCGGCTGATCACGGCTTCATTCAAGGCAATGCGGCGCGCGAGAACCTGGCCTTCGTGTTCCAGGGTTACTTCCAGGAGCGAGCGACGGCTCAACGTGTAGCTGCCGGTGCAGATGGCGTTGATCGCTTGCCGGACATTGGCCGAACTGACGCAGGTGAGGAATCCCAGCGAGCCGAGATTGATGCCGAAGATCGGGCATAGATGTTCGCCCAGTTCATGAACCACTTTTAGGATCGTCCCGTCGCCACCCAAGACCAGCAGCATGGCGCAGCGTTTGCCGAGTTCGGCCACGGGCAGTCCGCCCGGTTCCGCGGCAATGCGGGCGCTTTCGGTTTCCATGAGCACTTCCACCTCGCACGCGCGCAATTCCGCCGCAAGCAAGCGCAGCAGTTCGGAGGCTTGCGGCTTCTCGGAGTGGGCTACGAGACCAACCGGTCCTATAGGACCTTTGTTTTCAGGCGACATGTTTCTTTCTAATAATCAAATCCCGCGCAAACATGCCAGAAATTCCCGATTACCTTCGCCACCGAGAATAGGGGATTCGATGACCCCTACCCAGGTTTGGGCGGCAGTTTCGCGCACAAAATGCTCGATTTTCTCCACGGCGCGCTGTTGGGCGAGGGGATCGCGGACGACGCCACGCCCGGCGTCGACCTCTTCCTTGCCCAACTCGAACTGCGGCTTAATGAGGGCGAGAATGATGCCGCCGGGGGCGAGCAGCGGGAAGGCGGCGGGCAGAATCAGCGTGAGCGAGATGAACGAGACGTCAATGACGCAGATGTCGATGGGGGCCGGAATGTCCTCGCGCGAGAGGTAACGGGCATTGAGCTTTTCGCGAACGACCACGCGCGGGTCGCTGCGGATTTTCCAATCAAGCTGGCTGTGGCCGACGTCGATGGCGTGCACTTTGGCCGCGCCATGCTGCAAAAGGCAGTCCGTAAAACCGCCTGTGGAAGCGCCGATGTCCAAGCAGACGCGCCCGGTGGGATCGACGCCAAAATGTTTCAGCGCCGCTTCCATTTTCAATCCCCCCCGTCCCACATAGCGGCATTCCTGTTTGACGGAAAGCAGGACGTCCTCCGGCACACGCGTGCCCGGTTTGTCGGCGACAGCATCCCCAATCCTCACAAGCCCGGCCATGATGGCGCGCTGGGCTTTTTCGCGGCTCTCAAACAGGCCGCGTTCAACGAGCAGCACATCGAGGCGTTGCTTTGCCTGTTTCATTTTCTCAGCCACGATTCAATTTTTTCCGCGTCCGGTGAAGGCCCGGCGACGGCCACGCCCAGCCGTTTGGGTTTGAGGCAGAATTCCGCGACGGCTCGAACTTCTTCAGGGGTGACCGCGAGCAGGCGCTCTTCCACTTCGTGCGGATCCATCACTTTGCCAAAGCTCAGGAGGGATTCGCCGATCCAGGTCATTTGATTGGAGGTGCTTTCCAGCCCCATCA
>JAPLTE010000091.1 GCA_026398235.1 Verrucomicrobiota bacterium | reverse complement strand
CCCTGCCAATCCGCAGGGAGCAGCCCCTTTTGGGCGATCACGTCGATGTCATAGGCGAGCGCCAGGGTCACCACGTCCGCCTCCAGACCGTCGATCACGGCCCGCGCCTGTTTGCCTGAGCCGCCATGGGATTGGTTGACCGCAAGAGCCTGCCCCGTTTGGGCTTTCCAATAGCTCGCGAAAACCCGGTTGTATTCCGAATACAATTCGCGCGTGGGATCGTAAGAGACGTTCAACAGTTCCGCTCCACCGGCAATTCCGGTGAGAAGCGCAATGGCGAGGGTAAGTAATTTTTTCATGCTTGTTCTTTAAAATTTGAGGTTCAGGTCCAGTTGAAAGACTTGGACCGCATTCATATTCGCGATCTTCTGACCACCGGTAGCTTCGCCGCCGACCAAATCGTTGCGGAGATTCCAAGCATCGTAGTAAGTGATCGCGCCGACGAAAAAGTCGGTGAAGTTATAGGCAAGACCCGTCTTGATTCCCTGCATGTTTAGATAGCTCAAGGCGAAATCCGAATCGTTCAGATTGGGATCCACTGCGCCGATCCCGGTTCGGCGGAAGTTGGCGATGACCGACCAGTCGCCCGCTTTTTTATTTTCACCGACTTGGATTCCGGCGAGCCAGGCAATGTCGTCCTCGCTGGAGTGACCGGAAACACGGGTGGCATTCACCAAAGTGCTGTCGGTGACCGGTCCGTGCGTGTTTTTGTATCCGGTCACGACCCCTTGGGAGTTCTTGATCGGAATCTGAATCCCACGCAGCCCAAAAATGTCTTTCACGCGCGAAGTTCCCTGGGTGTTATAGGCGAAATCCCAAAGGAGTTTGGTTTTTAAACCCCAAAGCTTGAAAGAAAGATCGCCGGGGGCGGTGATGATCGCTAAATCGCGATTGGCGGAATGCACAACGAGCGGACCGTTCTTCTCATTAACCGAATAGCGATAACCGTTCACCCCGCCAGCAAAGGGCACACTGTTGTTGAGGCTGGAGGTATTACCGGAAGTATACCCCATAAAACCCGGGGCCACTGTCAGTTTGATGTTCGGCGTGAGCTTTGCGCTTCCAATGAGTTGCGTTTGAAAAATCCAGGCATCGGTTTTGTAGTCCGCGCCGAAAGCATCTTCCGGGTTATCCCCGTAGATGAACTGGCCGGCCACCAAGCTCAATGCATACCGTCCGTTCGCCGGAACAGTGGCGACGGACGAAACGGCCTTTCCGTCTTTGCTGTAGGTGACTGCTTCTGAGGTGCCGCCGTTAAATAGCGCGATCAGATCGATTTTTTCCACAGCCCCGTCGGGATTGAAATCCGGGTCCCAAACCAGGTCTGTGGTGTAGAATGGATTGGGCTGCTTACCGCCAATGAGGGTCAGCCAATCGTTGGCCCAGCCGAAATAGGCCCGGCTGATATAGATATTGTAGTTCCCGAACCCGGCCGCGCCGCTGCCGGAATCGCCTAATGTCTGGTTCGCGCCATCGGCAGATTGGCTGGTCTGGAGCTGGACACCTCCAAAAAAGCCACCCGCCAGCGTAAAATCGCCATTCAGACGCAGACGAATGCGCTCAAAACTGCGTTGGGTCCCGTGTTGGGGAGCGCCCACTCCGGTCAAAGCAGTGGGATTGGCGCTGCGCGGAGTCTCGATCTGTGGGTCTTTGTTGTCGTATTGGTAGCGCAAGCGAATGTCTCCATACAGTTTCAGGCTCGTGATGGAGTTGGAGAGCTGTATTTTATTGGAATTGGCACTGGCGTTGTCTCGAACGAGATCAGCGCGAACGTCCTCTGCCTCTTGGGATGTGAGCACTTTTTTCCGGACGAGCGCATCCAAAAGGGCGCTACTGTCTTGGGCTTGCACCCCGCTGGCGATCACAACGAGCGCAAGCGCGGCGGAGAAGAAGGTTTGTTTTTTCATCGGTTTATTCTCTGGTTGTTTCTATCCCTGAGAGAAAATTCACAATCTCTATCGGGTTTGCGGTGTTTAGGTTTATCTCCCTTTTTCCAAGGTGCAAGAATTTTTTTGATAAATTATCTTAATCCCGATTGACATCATGTAGTTTCTGGATAATCTCGACCCCATCGCCGCTTTAACAGACCATCCCTGCATGACCATTCCACCCGTCTCCAATCCACCGTCCGCCAACGAACTCCTCAAACTCGCCCACCCAACGCTGGACGGCACAATTGCCCAAAGCTTGGCTGATACGGAAGCAGAGCGCTTCACCGACGACGACAACCAATTCCTGAAATTCCACGGCGTTTATCAGGAGGACGACCGCGACCTGCGCAAAACGGGTAAAAAATACATCATGATGATCCGGGTGCGCGCTCCCGGCGGCGTGATCACTCCCAAGCAATATCTGGAATTGGATCGCCTCTCGGACTGCTACGCCAACCAGACGATCCGCATCACTTCCCGGCAGACGGTGCAATTTCACGGCGTCCTCAAATCCAATCTGGCCGCCACCATCAAAGGAATCAACGAGAGCCTGCTCACCACCCTGGCCACCTGCGGCGACGTGGTGCGCAACATCACCACCCCCTCCTCCCCAACCGAAGGGGCCATCGGGGCGGAACTGCTGGCTCAAGCGCACAAACTCTCCGCAGCCCTCTCGCCGACCACTCCCTCCTACCACAGCATCTGGATCGACGGTCAGCAGATCGATTTGAACGAAGGATTCGCCGACCCGCTCTACGGCAAGACGTATCTGCCGCGCAAATTCAAGATCGCCTTCGCGATTCCTCCCGGCAACGACACCGATGTGTTGACGAACGATGTCGGCCTGATCGCCATTATTGAAGAAGGCAAACTCGTCGGCTACAATCTCGCGTTGGGCGGCGGCATGGGCCGCAGTCACTCGAACGAAGCGACTTTCGCACGGCTTGGCGATGTGTTGGGGTTCATCACTCCGGATCAATTGGACCAGGCGGTGCGCGCGGCGGTGACGATTCATCGCGATTTCGGCGACCGCACCAACCGCAAGCACGCCCGCCTCAAATACGTCGTGGCCGAGCGCGGGGTCGATTGGGTCCGCGCGGAACTCGAAACACGCGCCGGCATCCGCATCCAAGCGGCCCGGCCGTTTGCATTCACCCGCCAGGGGGACCCGTTCGGCTGGCAAACACAGCCCGATGGCAAGCGTTTCCTTGGGCTCTTCATCGAAACCGGTCGCCTTCAGGACACAGAAACGCACCGGACCAAGACCGCGCTCCGCACCATTGTGGAGAAGTTCCAGCCGGAAGTGCGCTTCACGGCCGGCAACAACATGATCCTTGCAAACATCGCGCCAGGTGATGTCGATGCAATCACCGCCATCCTGAATGAAAACGGCGTGGTGTTCCCCGAAAAAATCTCCGCCGTACGCCGCGCCTCCACTGCTTGCGTCGCCCTGCCCACCTGCGCGCTGGCACTGGCCGAGAGCGAGCGGGCCTTCCCCGGAGTGCTCACCCGGATCGAGTCGGCCCTGAACGCAGTCGGCCTCTCTGAACAACCGATCATCGTGCGGATCACCGGCTGCCCCAACGGTTGCTCGCGGCCGTACGTGGCGGAAATCGGGCTCGTGGGAAAAGCTCCCGGAAAATACCAACTTTATTTGGGCGGCAACCCCGCCGCGACCCGTCTGGCCCGCCTCTGGAAAGAGGTGGTCAAGGACGAGGAACTCCTCGGCGAACTCCAACCGCTCTTTGCACGCTATGCGCAGGAGCGGCTCGGGGATGAACCGTTTGGCGACTGGGCCGTGCGCGCCCTTTGGACTGAGCAAGCATCCTAATATGACACCCGATCAAATCTCCCAATGGAACGCCGAGTTGCGCTCCCTGTCTCCGCTCGAAATCACCCGCTGGGCCATTGCACAGGCGGGCGGCGGCGCGATCGTCTCCACGAATTTCCGCCCCTACGAAGCCGCCATCCTGCACCTCGCCACGCAAGCGCAAGCCGACATCCCCGTGCTCTGGGTGGACCACGGGTTCAACCGGCCCGCCACCTATCGACATGCGGAGTTGTTGCGCAAACGGCTGGGGCTGAATATTCACGCATACCTGCCAAAAATCAGCGCAGCCCACTACGAGGCGATCCACGGGACCCTCCCCAGCTTGAGCGATGAGGCCAAGCTCAAGCAATTCAGCACGTTGGTGAAGCTGGAGCCGTTCCAGCGCGGAATGCGCGAACTCGCTCCGACCATCTGGATCACCGCGCTGCGTAAAGTGCAGAACCCAAATCGCGCCGGGCTCGACATCGTTTCCGCCGATCCCAATTTCGGCGCGTTGAAAGTGAGCCCGCTCTTTTATCATACCGACGCGGAACTCGAAGCCTACCTCGCCGAACACAATCTGCCCAATGAATGGGATTATTTTGATCCCGCCAAAGCCGACGAAAAGCGCGAATGCGGACTGCACGCGGCCTGGGGCGGCGAAGCCGTGAAAGCCTAAGATGAATCTCCTTCCCTCGTAATGCACAGCTACCACATCGACCACCTCCAATTCCTCGAAACCGAAGCCATCCACGTCCTGCGCGAAGTGACGGCGGAATTTGAGCGGCCCGCGATGCTTTTTTCCGGCGGCAAAGATTCCATCTGCCTGCTGCGCCTGGCGGAGAAAGCTTTCCGGCCGTCCTCCATCCCGATGCCCTTCCTCAACATCGACACGGGACACCACTTCCCCGAGTTGAACGAATTCCGCGACCGGCGCGCCAAAGAGCTCGGGGCGAAATTGATCGTCCGCAAAGTGGAAGACGCGATCGCACAAGGCATCGCGGTGCCCGCCCCCGGCGAAGTGAGCCGCAACCGGTTGCAAATCCCCACCCTGCTCGCCGCCATCGACGAGTTTCAGTTTGACTGCTCCATCGGCGGTGCGCGGCGCGACGAGGAAAAGGCCCGCGCCAAGGAGCGGTTCTTTAGTTTCCGCGACGGCTTCGGCCAGTGGGACCCCAAAAACCAGCGCCCCGAAATCTGGAATCTCTACAACACACGCGTGAACCCCGGCGAAAGCATGCGCGCTTTTCCGCTCAGCAACTGGACGGAAATGGACGTGTGGGAATACATCCGCCAAGAGCGCCTGGAAGTCCCCAGCATCTACTTCAGCCACAAACGCTGCTGCGTGCGTCGGCATGGCCAATGGCTGCCGGTCACCGAATTGCTGCCACCCAAAAACGGCGAGAAGGTCGAGGAACTCGTGGTTCGCGTCCGCACGATCGGCGACATTATCAGCACCGGGTGCGTTGAGTCGCCTGCCGCCACAGTGGACGACATCCTCGCCGAAATTGCCGCCGCGCGCGTGACCGAACGTGGGAGCCGCGCCGACGACAAATCGTCCGAGGCCGCCATGGAGGACCGCAAAAAAGCCGGTTATTTCTAACCCTTACCCGTAGGTCTCGCAGATTTAAAATTTCCTTTTCACCATGCCCCATACCGCCTCCTCTATGACTCCAAGTCGCTCATGGAAGACCAGATCGAAGCCCTGGAACGTTCCGCGGACATCACCGGCGGCGGGCAGATCAATCTGGCCAACCTCACGGACGGGCTGCGCGCCGAGCGCGAACAGGGCATCACCATCGATGTCGCTTACCGTTATTTCGCCACGCCCCGCCGCAAATTCATCATCGCGGACACTCCCGGCCATATTCAGTACACGCGCAACATGGTGACGGGCGCTTCCACGGCAAACCTTTCCATCGTGCTGGTGGACGCGCGTCTGGGCGTCATTGAACAAAGCCGCCGCCATACCTGCATCGCTTCGCTCTTGCGCATCCCGCATCTTGTCGTGGCGATCAACAAAATGGATCTCGTGGATTGGAGTGAAGAGCGTTTTCTGGAAATTCGCGATCAGTTTGAAGAATTCCTGCCGCGCCTGGACATGAAGGACGTCAAATTCATCCCGATCAGCGCGCTCGACGGCGACAACGTCGTCACATTATCGGAACGGATGCCGTGGTATCACGGTCCCACGCTCCTGGATCACCTCGAAACCGTCCACATCGGCAGCGACCGCACCTTGGATGGTTTTCGCCTTCCCGTCCAATGGGTCAATCGCCCGGCCAACCCCGCCGATCCAGAGTTGCACGACTTCCGGGGCTTTAGTGGCCAGATCGCAGGGGGGATCGCCCGCGTGGGCAAAAAAGTGATCGTGCTGCCCAGCCGCCTATGCACCACCATCAAGGAAATTCACACCGCCCAAGGAGCGGCGACCGAAGCATTCAGCCCGCAGTCGGTCACGCTTGTTTTGGAAGATGACATTGACATCAGCCGGGGCGATTTGATCGCAGGCCTCAACACCCCTCCCGGCTCCAGCACCGAACTTCAAGCCAACATCTGCTGGATGCACCCTCGCCCGCTCCAGCCCGGCCGCAAATATCTGCTCAAGCACACCACGCAAACCGTGCAGGCGATTGTCACTTCCATTGAGCACCGGCTCAACTTCACCGATCTCGAGGCGGAATCGACCCCCGCGGAACTCGCCCTCAACGACATCGGCGAGATCCGCCTCAAAACCTCCAAGCCGCTGCACTTCGACGGGTATGCCTCAAACCGCCTCACCGGGTCGTTCATCTTGATTGAGCAAGGCACCAACGCCACGGCGGGAGCCGGAATGCTCTTTGCACCCAAAGAACTCGTCAAACCGGAGTACGTCGATTTCGCCATCTGACGCCGTTTCGCTCGGAAGAGGAGAATCCGCAGATTTCGCAGATGAACGCAGATTTATACTGAAATCATTGGGGGAATTCTGCGGATAACTCCCCCTGTCTTACATGCGAAATGTTTCATGATGCGGCGGACTATGGCTATGGCTCCTTGAGCAACTCACGCACAAGCGCCTCACTCTCGGTTTTGGCGTTGAGGGTGCGCAGCTTGCCCTGGCGATCAATGACCCAAAGGGTCGGCAAGGCATTGATCGAGAGGCTCCGTACGAGCGGGCTTTTCCACCCTTTTCCGTCAAAGAGAACCGGCCAGGGGATTGCGCGCACTTTGAGGGTTGCATCCAGCACCTCCGGTGTGGGATCGAGGCTGACGCCGATGACTGCCACGGTTTCTTTGGCGAAAGTTTTACGCAGGTATTCCACCTCCGCAATGCCCGCCAGGCTGGGGGGCGACCAGCTCGCGAAGAAATAGACGAGCGACACTTTGCCCCGGAACTGCGCGAGATCGAAATCCGCGCCGGTGGCGGTTTTGCCGCGCAGTTCAATGGGCCGCCCAAGCAGCGCGAGCCGCCGCAAGTCGTCCTCGATCCGGGCACGCAACTCCGGGGTGCGCGCGGCGGCGAGCGCCTGGTTGAGCAGCGCTTGCTTGCGCCGGGGTTGGTCATCAAAGAGCGTGGCGACTTCGGCGATCAACGAGGCCACCCGGCGGTCGTTGGGATAATGGGTTTGGAAGGCATTCATTTGCCCCGTCAAGAGGTCGCGGTCCCGGTCGGTGGGAACCGGCATTCGCAGCATGCCAAGGGCGATTTGCGCAAAGGCGACGTCGGCGCGGCGTTCCTCGGGCGCGGAGGCAAGCGCCTCATTCAAGAGGCGCTGGGCAGCCTGGTAAAAGGCGGCTTTGCCGGTCAGATCGCACCGGGTGGCGAGCAGGCGCGCCAGGCGCAACTGGGCGTCCACGACATGAAGCGAGCCGGGGTGTTCGCGCAGAAAATTGCGCAACCCGGCCTCCTGCTTGTACAAATGCGCCAGCGTGACAGTGCGCGCTTCTTCGCGGGAGTGGATTTCGAGATTCTGCGGACCGGCTTCCAGCGCCAACACGGCGTTCCAATCCGTTTCAGCGCGATCGGTTGCCAGCGCGACCAGCGGCAGCAAAAAAGCGGCGAGCAAAAGGAGCGCTTTCATGGAGCAGGCGGATGAAAGGTGGCGATGACCGGCCGGTGATCGCTGGCCGCGTTCCAAATCGGCGAGCGGTACACGCTGCTGCGCTCATGCACCACGCGCGGGGCAAGTGCCCGGTTCACAAAGAGAAAATCGATCCGCGAATAAACATCATCCTGCTTCCAGTAATAAGTCCAGCGGTCCCCCACGCTGTCGGCCAGCCGCAATTCCGTAAACGCTTCGGCAGCCCCCCGTCGCCCGGTGATTTCCTGGATCGCAGGTTGGTCCTTCGTGTCGTTGAAATCGCCAAAAACGAGCAGCGGCAGGGTGGGATCAGCCGCCAGGATTTCATCCAAGTGCTGGCGCAACAAGTGGGCTTCCTGTCGCCGCTCCAAATCCGGCGCTCCCTCGGGTGAGGGGCGTTTGGATTTGAGGTGCGCCCCCACGATGCGCAGCCGGAACGCGGCGTTGATCTGCACGGTCACATCCAGGAAACCGCGCCGGACTTTTTGCCGCATCCCGTTGGATTCATAGGCCAGATCGGCCACGGATTGGCGCGCCACGATGGGAAACCGGCTCACCAAAGCCAGATGGCGGGCGGGATCGGGGCTCTCCACCCATTCAAAATCGCGATATCCCAGCCCGGCAGCTTCCAGCCGGTGACGGAACTCCTCGAACTGCGGAGCCGTCCCCATCTCACATACACCGAGAATATCCGGCCCGATCTCCTTCACGACTTGGACCACCGCGCTCGCGGCCTCTTGCGTTTTACCGGGCCGCCCGCTCTTGGTTTCCCCCGGGATCCCCACAGGGGCGTAATTCTCCACGTTGTACCCGGCGAAAACAAAATCATTCCCGAAAGCCGGGCCTGCAAAAAGCAAAACGCCCAGAGACAGTGGGAGCAGGCGTTTCATCGACAGAAAAACGGCTCGCTCTTCGGTTTCCATGGAAGGGCGAGCCGTTGTAAATGGAGCGGCGGTTTATGCTTTGGGATGCTGCTCTGGGTCCGGGTGCGGAACGACAGGAGCCTCGATCACCGGCGGAACCGGGGTTGCTGGAGCGACAGGAGACGGTTCCGCAGCTTGCGTGATCTGGCGATGCACGTCTTCCTTGGCTTTGTTGAATTCATTGATGGCAGAACCCAGCCCGCGGGCGAGTTCAGGAAGACGTTTGGCCCCGAACAGCAGCAGCACGATGAGCAGGAGGATGATGCCGTCAAATCCCGAAAGATTGTTGATGAACCCGAGGAGATACATAGAGACCTTATAGACCTCCCCCGGCGCAAAGTAAAGGAGCGATTTGGCCGATTTTATTCAAAACCGTGGCGAAAATCATTTCTCGGATAAGAATCCGCAATTCAGTCTTGTCGTGTGGGCTCTGGCTGATCATTCTTGGCATTTCTTTCTTATGGACGTTCCAAAAGTTCTCGTTGCCGATCCCATTTCCGAACGCGGTGTTGCCGAACTGGCCGCAGGTGGGGCTCTTGATGTCACCGTAAAAACCGGCCTTAAAGAAGACCAGTTGCTTGAAATCATCGGCGATTTCTCCGCGTTAGTCGTCCGCAGTCAGACAAAAGCCACGGCGAAGCTGCTTGCCGCCGCCACCAAACTGCGCGCCATCGGTCGCGCGGGCGTCGGCGTGGATAACGTCGATGTCGAAGCCGCCACCAAACAGGGGGTGATCGTCATGAACACCCCGGGCGGAAACACGATTTCCACCGCCGAACTCGCCTTCTCTCTCTTGATGTCCCTGGCCCGCAACATCCCCCAAGCCGATGCCACAATGAAGGCTGGAAAATGGGATCGCAAAAAATTTGAAGGGACCGAACTCAACGGCAAAACCCTCGCCATCATCGGCATGGGCCGCATCGGCACCGAAGTCGCCAAACGCGCCATGGCCTTTGGAATGACCGTCCTTGCCTACGACCCGTATCTCTCCGCCAGCCGCGCCACCGCTTTGCAGGTGGAGTTGGTTGAAAAACTCGACGACATTCTGCCGCGCGCGGATTTCATCACACTGCACATGCCGTCCACGCCGGAAACCCACCACATGCTGGGAGCCGAGCGGATCGCCAAAATGAAAAAAGGCGTGCGCATCATCAATGCGGCCCGGGGCGATCTCATCGAAGTCACAGCCCTCGCGGAAGCGCTGAAAAGCGGACATGTGGCCGGTGCAGCCATGGACGTCTATGAAGTCGAACCGCCCGCAGCCGATTTCCCGTTGCGCGACCTGCCCAACGTGATTCTGACGCCGCATCTGGGCGCCTCCACTGCTGAAGCCCAGGAAAACGTCGGCATCGAAGTCGCTCAAGCGATCCGCGCTGCACTGCTCGAAGGCGAGATTCGCAACGCCGTGAACATGCCGAGCATCGACGCAAAAACCCTGGCCTCCATTGGCGGCTTGATCGAACTCGGCGACAAGCTGGGCCGGTTCCTTTCACAGATCGCTCCCAAACGCGCCGAAAAACTGAACATCGCCTACAGCGGCAAGATGGCCGACCTGAATACGACTCCCGTGAGCCGCGCGACCCTGAACGGCTTCCTCAAAGCAGCAGGTGGCGATGACGTGAACATCGTCAACGCCCCGGCCTTTGCCGAAACGCTCGGCCTCAAAACCACCGAAACGCGCCTGAGTGCCCAGGGGGATTTCACCGAATTGATGGAAGTCTCCGCCAGCAACAACGGCGAAACGGTATCCGTGGCAGGCACATTTTTTGGTAACAAGGCGCGGATCGTCCAGATCAACGGTCGCTACGTTGAGGCCCGGCCCTCAGGCGTCCTTTTGCTGGTCGAAAACCGGGATCGTCCCGGCATGGTCGGCCTGTTCGGCAGCATCCTGGCGGAGCACAACATCAACATCGCGGGGATGTCGTTGAGCCGCAATCAAGAGGGCGGCATCGCCCTCACCGTGCTCAACCTCGACACGCTCCCCGACCAGAAAGTGCTCGAAGCGTTGCTGGCCGTCGAAGGCATCTGCTCCGTCCGGGCGATCAAGTTGTAGGAGTGGCTTTGTTTGAAAAGTGGCGCTGATGCTTGGTATTGTTGACATGACAAAACCAAGGGTTGGCGTGCTTGTTTACATTGTAATTGCAACTCTTGCGGGCCTTCGGGCGTAACGCAAGCCGTTAAAACGGCTGATATTCCGTTTGGCATAGCACCGGGCTGAAGCCCGGTGTTAATGAGAGGATGGCTTTCGGTGGGTTCTTTCGGTGGGTTGTCGAAAAGACAAAGATGGCGCTCCATGCAGCTCGCTCTTACATCTGTGGGCGGAAGAACCCGGTGTACCAGTCGATCAAGGCTGGTCCGGCCACGATCCAAAGCAGCGCGCCCAACGCAAGATACGGCCCGAACGGAATGCGCCCTGAGGCGTCACGCCGCCCGGCCAAAATAAGTCCCACGCCTGCCACTGCTCCTATTGCCGAAGCCGAGCCGATGGTAAACAGCACCGCTTTCCAGCCAAGAAACGCGCCAATGCAGGCGATGAATTTCACGTCGCCAAAACCCATGGCCTCCCGAGGAACCACAATGGAACGCACCTTCCCCGAAAGGGTTGTCAGCGTGTCCAGAACGAGTTCACGCCCTGGCAAAATGAGGCGGTCGAAATAAAACCGGAGCGTGGCGGCTTCCTCAATCGGCTGATCGTCCACGCAGACTTCCTCGGTTTCCATAACGAGTTGATCTTTTTCCCGCGAAAAAATATCACTCCAGAGCATCTTCTCTGCGTCCACGGTAAATTCGGCATCCTCTCCCTGCCGGGTCCAGCGAAACGGCGCAGGCGGGTTGAACGTGAGCTTTTTTTTGCCAAACGCCAGCTTTCCGGCTTCCACAACGCCCCAGAGCAGGAGATAGCCGCTCCCGGCCCCCACCGCCGACCAGAGCAGCCCCAGCCAGTGCGATTCCTGCCCCATTAACTCTGGAATCATGAAGCTGAAAACCAGCCCGACCCCTGTGCCACCGAGCGTCAATTCGTCTGGGATAATAAAATGGTCAAAATCAATAAAGGTGGCGGCGACCAGGAATGCCACCAAAGTCCAAAGCGGCGGCACAAAATTCAATGTTCCAGCGTCAACACACTGGTTCCAGATCACCCAAAAAAGCCCCCCCGTCAAAAGTTCCACCCCGAAATAGCGGAAGGAGATCGGCCCTCGGCATTGGGCACATTTCCCGCGCAGCAGCAGCCACGAAAAGATCGGGATATTCTGGCTCCAGGGAATCTGCGCCTTGCAGTGCGGGCAAAAGGAACGCTTGGGCTCATTGAGCCCCAACCCGATGGGCAGGCGATAAATCACCACGTTGAGAAACGAGCCGATCACCGCGCCTAAAATGAACGCGAATACCTGAAAAAGCGTGAGGGAGGAAAAAAAATGCACAAAAAGGATCAATGGCCGAACCTGGTCTCAAGTCAACTGCGGAAACGCCTGCCAGCTTCCAATTTTTAGAAGCTGTCTAAAAATTCGGCGGAGGTGCGCAAGAGGGAGAAATGGGGTATGACAAGGCACGAGCGAGGAGCCTAGGTATGACAAGGCACGAGCGAGGAGCCTATCGGTGGATAGGCGACGAGGGAGTAACACAGTCAGAGCCCGTTTAACCCTCTTGCCTGAAAGGTTGCAGAATAGCGCTCTTTTATCGGGGGCGCGCGTCAGCCGCCGCACGCGCGGGAGCGCGAACCGCAACTGGCCTCAGGCCAGCGCGCGGCAGCGCGAAAGGGGTCCAGCGTCACGCTGGCTCTTGCCCTTAGGGTTGCGCATCTTTTGGCGCCGGCCTGCGTTGTGCGTCGGTCACGTATCTACAGATATGCTCCCTCCGCACCGTCTTGGCCAACCCCAAAACCTGCTGCAACGCACCCCGCTCCCAATTTTTAGACAGCTTCTTAGGGGTTTCCACGAATTGATAAAGAGTTTGGGAAGAACCGAACAAAAACTTTGCGCAAAATCCAAAACCATCCTAACTAGTCATGTATGCCCGAAAAGAACGAGCCCGAAAAAATATGGGACGAGTATGATTGGGAGCGTTTTCTCCAGCAACAGGACTTAAAAACCGAGCGGTACATGGAATTGCTTGAGAAATACGGGGACGATCCCGATCGCGACCAGATCATCGCTCGGGAAATGGGGTGGCCGCACCCCGAAGACAGCGAAGATTTTGACTGGAGTGAGCTATCGTTTGAAGCCAGCAGCGACGCCCATGCTTTTGAACAGGAGGAGCCAGAGGAGGAGGAAATGGAAGGGATTCCAGAAAGCTTTGAACTGCACCCCCTTTACCAGGCGAGCTTTGCGCTGACGGTCTGGATTGACCAAATTTTCGAGGGCCATGAGGAGTTCCAGAACCATCCCGCCGCCGTGAAGCTTGCCACCAATAGCGCAATAGCCAGCGCCAAACTCGCGGCTGCGTTGAGCGACGACGACGCGGAGGAAATCGGGATGACCATTGCGTATTTGAAGCGTGCCCTCAAAGCGATCAGCAACGCCATCGACGCCAACCTGGTCTTTGTCGAAGAAGCCAAATTGAGTTCGCATCGCCGTCGCCAGCTCCATACCCGGTTATTCCAGGTGCGCGACGGGATTATCGAGTTGATGGGCGACTACCGCAATGAATGGCGCAAGCGCCTCGGCCGGTGAACGGGCCTTCACAGATCGTTAGCCGCCTCGAAGCCACTTCGCCACATCCCGTGCCGCGTAGGTGACGATGAGATCGGCCCCGGCCCGTTTAAAGGCGAGCATGACTTCCAAGGTGGTCCCACGCTCATCCACCCAACCGTTGGCCGCGGCGGCTTTCACCATCGCGTATTCCCCGCTCACGTGGTAAACGGCGGTGGGCATTTCAAACCGCTCCTTGACCCGCCACAGGATGTCCAGGTAAGGGAGACCCGGCTTGACCATCACCATGTCGGCGGCTTCCTCGATATCAAGCGCCACTTCGCGCAATGCCTCCAGCGCATTCGCAGGGTCCATCTGGTAGCTGCGCCGGTCGCCCGCCTGCGGAGCGCTCTCGGCGGCATCGCGAAACGGCCCATAAAAGGCCGAGGCAAATTTCGCGGCGTAGCTTAAAATCGCGGTGTTCTCAAATCCGGCCTCGTCGAGCGCTGCCCGGATGGCGCTCACGCGGCCGTCCATCATATCGCTGGGAGCCACGATGTCGGCTCCGGCGGCGGCGTGCGAGACGGCAGCGCGCGCCAGCAGTTCCAGCGAAGCATCGTTGAGCACATGGACGTGGTCTCCCTCGATCTCCGCGATCCCACAATGGCCGTGGCTCATGTATTCGCACAGGCACACGTCGGTGATGACAATCATCTGCGGCGCGGCTTTTTTAATGGCCCGCACGGCACGCTGCACAATGCCCTCCCCGGCATACGCTTGTTGCGCCTGCTCGTCTTTTTCCGCCGGGATGCCGAAGAGCAACACGCTTTGGATGCCTTCCTTCCAAGCCGCAAGCGCCTCCATCGCCGCTTCCTCCACGGTGTATTGAAAAACGCCCGGCATTGAACCCACCGGCACGCGCGAAGCGATCCGTTCGCTGACAAAGAGCGGGTAAATCAAATCCGTCACCGCAACCTGGTTTTCACGTACCATGGAACGAAGCGCGGGGGTGATTCGGAGGCGGCGGGGGCGACGGGTTAACATAAGGCCAACTTAACGCCGGGCGGACCGATTAGGCAAGCGAAGGCCTTTGGGGCTAGTAATATTTGTTGCGGAAAACCAGCATTTTAAGATGTTCGTTTTCCGGGATAAACGCCTCAAACCGGTCGATCATGTCGGAAATCGTCATCAACAGAAATGGATCCAGAAACAACGGGCTGTTCTTGGTGTAAACGATGTTGTCGGCAATGAAAACCGCGGAATGGACGATCGAACCGTCCGGTCGCGCCAGCATGATCACATCGCCGTAACGCGGATCAGAGAGAACGGGGTAATAATCTTTTTGGATCGTTTCGCGGACTAGATCCGCGTTGGTAAAACGCGGGTCCGGCGGATCCCTGAAGAAATTCAATGCCGTCCAGTGGCAGTCCTTGTGCACATCCGCAGGATCGGTCGAAGGGAAAGGATAAGTATAAAGAGATTCCGTGGGCATCGGCGGCAGAAGATGAACTACGCCAAGCCGCGCGCCCCCGGGGACTTTGGCAAGAGATTCAAGCATCGGCTTCACATCTTTGCCCCACGAAGCCTTGCTCCAGTAATTCACGAGCAAGTTGACATCGGAATCGGGCATCACATGCAATTTGAGCAGCAACGTTTCCTTCTTTGTCAGACATTTCATGAAACAGATTTTCTGCTCGTAGGTCTTCAGCGAATCGAGGACCGAAGGGACATCGCAAAAGAAGAGAAAACGCCCGTGCGGAAATGAGAGATGCTTGATCAACGCCACCGTTTCGGGCGGCAGGTCGCTTTCTGAAAACAGGGTGTTAAAGTGGTCTGCAGGAAAGGAGCAGCGCAGGTGCATTACCAGGTTCTCGGGATTCTCCCCCAGCACGCCATAAATCCGTTTCCGCGCTTTGGGCGAGAGTGACAAAATGAGTTCCTTGGAGGGCGAAACGATCAAGCTTCCGTTCTTTTGTTCCCATTTGGATTGATCCAGCAATTCGGCCTTCTGCTGGGCGCTTAAATCATCCGAGCTCAAAAACGCATGCACCTGTTCGGGCGAACATCCTTTGAACCACCAGCGCCGGTCCGCATTCTCGATGGATTGGGTGGAGAGATATTCCTCCGGAGGCTCAATCGAAATGGGAAGGCTTTCCATGTTTCCCCACGGCCCCAATTTGAGCGCATGCACGCGGTCAGGCACGGCGGTCAACTGCTCCGGTGACTTGGGCGTGGGCCACGGATTCCAATGGCATCCTAAATAAAAGCCGATGCCCACCAAGAAACAACTGACGCCAATCAAAAGAAACACCCAGGGAATTTTTTGCAGCACTCGCCTGGAAATGGAAACATGGATATAGGCGTTTTCGTTGGAGCTGATTTTGAGCACGGCATAAACAAGAGGAATTCACTCAACAAATCAAGCTGTAGAATAAGATTTTATCTCACTCCCCCACGCGAGCCACAAAAGAGCCCGAAAGGCACACGCTGTGTTACAAAACGCCGGTGTTCCCCGTTTCTGCCAAAACCGCCTCTGCCGCCCGGATACTGGCTCCACCGCTCCCCAGATCCGCGATCACTTGCTTGAAATTCACCTGCTGCTCCATCCGTTTTTGGGGATCAGCGAGCATGCCCAGCAAGGCACCCGCAAGAGCCACGGGGGTGGCCGCATTTTGGAGGAATTCGGGGATGATTTCACGCCCCGCCAAAATATTGGAAATCCCGAGAAAAGGGATGCGCACGAGCCGTTTGCCGATCATCCACGTCAGCGGCGCAACCCGGTATACCAGCACGAAGGGCATTTCAAAAAAAGTCGCTTCCAAAGTCGCCGTGCCACTGGCCACCATTCCAACGGCAGCCTGGTTCATCAGCTCATGAGAGCCGCCCAGGCGTACAGTGAGCGGGAAATTTCCGCTCATTTTCCGCATCGTTTCGGCCAAGGCGTCCGTTGCCGCTGCCGCCTCGAACCGAAGCTCGGGCCGCGAGGCGCGCATCGCTTCCGCTGCCCCGAGCATCACCGGGAAAATCCGCGCGACCTCTTTTTGGCGACTGCCCGGGAATAACCCCACGAGCAGTTCCTGGCGTGGCTGCGCTCCTTTTTTGGGGGCAAGGGAGTCGAGCATCGGATGCCCCACAAACACTGTTTTGAGGCCGGATTTTTCATAAAGCTCTTTCTCGAACGGAAAAATGCAGAGCATCAAGTCGAGCGTGCGGGCCATCTGCGGGATGCGGCCGCGGTTCCAAGCCCAAACCTGCGGGCTGATGTAGTAGATGACGCGCAAGGCGGGATCAAGCCGCTTGAGCGCCTTGGCCATGCGGAGGTTGAAGCCGGGGTAATCGATGAGGATCACCGCGTCCGGCTTCAGAGCGATCATCTCGCGGAGCATCGCCTTAAATTTTCCACGAAAATACGGATATTTTTTAAGCACATCCCAAAGCCCCACCACCGCCTCGCCACTCCAGTTTTCAATTGCCGGGGCAAGCGCGCGCATCTCCGGCCCGCCCGCACCGTGGAACTCGACGTTTACCCCTCGCGCGGCTGCAAGCGGAACAAGACTGCGCATCACCTCCGCCCCGCGCGCGTCGCCACTGGCCTCGCCTGCTATCAAGTAGAGTTTCATTTAAAAAAATCAGGAAATCAGGAAAAAGAAGAGATTTTGAATGAGAATTTTCTGCGGAAGGCTTTCCCTGTCTCCCTGTTTTTTCCTGGCTTCCTGGCTTCCTGATTATTCCCCCCTAAGCCTTCGCTGCCTGGATTTGTTTCGTAATCTGGATGGCCAATTCGAGCGCCGCGGCCCCTTGGTGGCCGGTGACTTTCGGCTGCGCTCCCGCGCGGGCGCATTCCACAAACGCCGCGAGTTCCCGCTTGAGCGGCTCGTCCTTTTCGATCTCCACCGTCTCGCGATGAATCCGGCCGCCTTCAAGTCGGTGGATTTCCCCGGTCTGGCTCTGGTAATCGAGCGAAAGGTAAGCGTCCTTTTGGAATACGCGGATCTTGCGCATTTTCTCCGGGCTGATCCGGCTGGCCGTCAGGTTGGCGACGCATCCATTTTCAAACCGGATGCGGGCGTTGGCAATATCCTCTCCGCGGCTCAGCACGGCAATCCCCACCGCATCCACATACTTGACGGGCGAACGCACCAGGTGCAACACGATTTCGAGATCGTGGATCATCAAATCGAGCACGACGCCGATCTCGATGCTGCGGTTGGGATAAGGTGAGAGCCGGTGAGATTCAATAAATTGCGGGCAGGTGAGCCGCGCCTCAAGTGCGCTCAAAACCGGGTTGAACCGCTCGATATGCCCGACCTGTAAAATGAGGCCTGCACTCTGCGCCAGATCCGCAAGTTCTGTGGCGTCGCACGTTTTTTCGGTGATCGGTTTTTCGACCAGGCAGTGTTTCCCTTTTTCCAGCAGCGCCTTGGCGATCGGGAAATGGGTGGGCGTCGGCGTTGCGATGGTCGCGGCATCCACGAGCGAGGCGAACTCTTCGAGGGAACTCACCGCGCGCACGTTCAAGCGCCCACCGATCTCCGCCGCCGTGACCGGGTCGGCGTCATAAATCGCCGCGAACTCCACGTCCGGAAGCTCCGATAAAACCCGCGCGTGGTTTTTACCGATCGACCCCGTGCCGACAACACCGACTCTGAATTTTTGCATAGTGAAAGAAAAACAAGCGGAACCCAATTTAGAAAGCCTGAATGCCATAAAAAGCCCAAAAACGCTAGACACAACCCTGCCCTCACCGCATTTTGAGTCGGTGGATGCCCCAAACCCGAGTGCCGTAGCGGTGATTGCATTGACCTCAAGTTTTCGTCGACCTGCGGAAATCGAACGTCTGCTCGACTGCATTTGCGCTCAAACCGTCCCCTGCGCGGCAGTGGTCATTGCGGACAACGATGGGGAATCCCCGCTGGCGGAGTTGGTCAGAAATTATTCAGCCCGCCCCGGTTCGCTTAAAACGGTTTACCTCCCCAACCCCGGAAACCCGGGATGCGGGGGAGGGCTCAAAGCCGGCGAGGAGTTGATTTTAGAGCAATTTGGAACGGCAAATTACATTTGGGTGCTGGATGATGATGCGGTTCCCGAACCGGATTGCCTGGAAAAACTCTTGGAAGCGTTTTCTCAAGAAGCCGCAGGAATGGCGGTGCCCGCCTATCATAGCGATTGCACCGGGAAACCGCTGCTAGTGGTTGATCCACCCGCCCAGCGCCGAAAAATAAAAAAGCTCCCGTACGAAAATCAACTCGCCGTGTTGCCTCCGCGTTTTCGGGTTCATTGGGCGACGGGCGTCTGCCAGCTCGTTTCCATGGAAGCCGTTCAAAAATTGGGCGTGCATCGCACGGATTTTTGGATGCAGGGAGAGGATATTGAATACAGCCATCGCATCTCGATGGCCCTGGGGGTTGTTGCAGTTCGCGACTGCATTGTCGGGCATTCCAGAACCGGAAACCCGCCCCCGCCCAGCGAATCAGAGCATGCGCGGAGTTTTCTGGCGCTTCTGCAAAATCTTTCCTATATGGCATTCCATATACCTCAGGGGTTGCGGAGATTTCTGCTGACGTGGGCTTTAAGCCTGGGCCGGTATTTCCGAACCTTCCCGAACCACCCTCAATGGCTCGTCCTGGCCTGGATGGCCTCCTTGGCGGGATCTGTCCAGGGACGGCCTGCGGGGCTGCCGCCGGGACCGGCGATCAGAGATCGGGTGCATTAACATTAACCGAAGGGCCCGTCTGCCCGTCAAGGCTCAATCCCAAAGAGCGAAATTTTATGACGCGCGGCCATTTCCGCGAGGCGCTCCCGTTCCAGCAGCAGCGTGCGACCGGCCTCCATGGCGATCACGCGAATCTGCGCCTCGGCAGCAGTTTCCAGCGTCGCAGGCCCGATCACGGGGACATCAAAACGAAAATCTTGATTGGGCTTGGAAACCTTCACCACCACCGCACCGCCTTTGCCAAGTCCGCCGCCACGTGTGATTGTGGCGTTGGTCCCGTCAAAGCCTTCCACTGCCAATACCGTGCCTCCTTTGACCACCACGGTTTGGCCAATGTCGAGGCGGCTCACCTCTTTGGCGATCCCAAACCCGAACCGCACATCTTCGCTCTCGCGGCGCGAAAGCCCGGGCCCGGCGAAAGCGCCCACCCCGGCGAGGTGCTCTTGCATAAATGTCGTGGCAGGCAGGAGCTGCACGCCCGCCTTGGCCAGCTCATCGCCGATGGCCCCGAAGATTGACTCCGCATTGCGTTCCCGGAGTTTTGCCAGGATGAGAAACGCCTTCAGGTCGGGCCGCAAATCGAACAGATTGCCCGGCGCGATCTGCCCGGCCATGATCGCGTGCCCCACCTTGCGCGAGGAAAACGTCTTTACGAGGCGGCCGAGTTGCCCCACGCGCATCCACTCGATCTCATCCACGAGCCCAGCCAGCGCCGGGTCCGTCTCGTTTTCAAAAGCCGCCGCCACAATCCGCTCCACCCCGGCGGCGCGCGCCGCCTTCACCATGGCAAACGGGTAAGAGCCATTGCCAGCGATGATGCCCAGCGTGGCGAAAGGGTGGTCGGATGAAGTCACAGGAAAACGGGGTTTTTGAACGAACAATCTGAGACTATACGGTTCGCGCATTTCATGGCAAACTCGAAACCTTGAACTTCCCCCTGCCCAAAATTGCCATCGCGCTCGCGCTCTGGTGCGCCAGCCTCACCGTCAGTTTCGCTGCCTCGTGGAGTTTCGGCATCATCGCCGACACGCAATGGAGCGGCCCCGATGACGGCAAAAATCCGAACAGCGTCGCGGCGGATATCCTCCGGCAAATCGACCAGGAATTGATCGCCAAAGGGGTGCGTCTCGTTCTGGCCGTCGGCGACACGGTGGATAAATCCAATAAAACGAGCCTCGCCACCCGGGCGCGTTATGCGCAGGACCTCTATAATGCCGGGATCGCGTTTTATCCGCTGCGCGGAAACCATGATGCAGCCTGGCCCGAATCCGGAAGGGAATTTGCCCGCCTTTATCCCCAGATTGGCACCGGGATCAACAATAATACTCCGCCGGATTGCTTTGCCGCAGACCTCATTCCCGCTCCCGACCTGGCTGCGAATCCACCGGCAGCGAAAAAAGGAGCCGCCTTCCCGCTCGGCGACAACTTTTCCGCCCCCGAGACCAACGCCACCTTCCAGAGCCTCAGCTATTCTTTTGACCATGAGAACGTTCGCTTCGTTCTGCTCGATCCCTTCGATGCCACCGCCAGAAACAGCACCATCGCCGCGCAGCAGGATTGGATTTCAGGCCGTCTCTGCGATCCCAAGCGGCCCCTGCACGCCTTCGTTTTCGGACACAAGGGCCTTCTCAATGGCAGCCACAAAGACAATCTCTTTGGAAACCACACCGGCAACGATCCCGGAGATGCCGATCCCGCCCAGCAGCCCGAACAAAACGCGTTCATCGCCTCGCTCGCGCAAAATGGCGTGCATTACTATATCTCGGGTCACGACCATCACCACAGCGAATCCATCGTCACCAGCCCCGACGGCTGCAACTCGGTGCGCCAAATCATTTGCGCTTCGGACAGCAATAAATTTTACGTGCCGAGACCTCCTTTTTCAGATCACCAGAAATCGGTCTCCCTGGATTGCAAAAAAATCGGCTTTTATATCTGCACCGTGGACGGCCCCAGCGTCACGATCGATTATTGGGGTGTGGATGTTTCCGCCCAGCTCGACAACTCCCGCACTCTTACAACAACGCCTCAACTCACCGGCCATTGGAAAAAACTATTTACCTCGGGCTACCGTTTGGGTGAGGCGAACAAAGCAATGCCATGATTCTCCACTGGTTCCGGCGCGATTTGAGGCTCCATGACAACACGGCGCTTGCCGCCGCGTGTCACGACAGCGGCGGCCGCGTGGTTCCGGTATTTATTCTGAGCCATTGGCGGGGGCAACATCGCTGGACCGGTCCCGCCCGGCAATCCGTCCTTTGCGGCACTCTGTGCGCGCTGAGTGAGGCGTTGGAAAAATGCGGGAGCCGTCTCATTCTGCGCCGGGGCGATGCAGTTGCAGAATTGGAGCGACTTCTTACCGAGACCGGAGCCGAAGCGCTTTATTACAACTGCAGCCCGGACCCGGCGGGGCGCGCGTTGGAAACCCGCGTGCACGCCATGGCGCGAAAGCTTGGCGTTCGCGTGCAGGGGTTTCACGATGTCACGGCGCTTGCGCCCGATGCGGTGCTCACCCAGGGCGGCGAGCCCTTCCGCGTCTTTACCCCATTCTCCCGTGCCTGGTTGAAAAAAGCTGCGCCCGGACCCGATGTGCGCCCGCTCCGGCTCGCTCCAGCGCCCGCAAAACTCCAGTCGCTTCCCCTCCCCACTTTGGCGGACTGGGGTCTCGATCCCGCCCACCTGCTCCTGCCGGATTCCGGCGAACCAGCCGCGCTCCGCCGCATGGATGCATTCTTCAGCGGCCCGGCATTCCGCTATGCCGCAGAACGGGATCTGCCCGCAGTGCATGCCACCTCCCGGCTTTCGGCCGATCTGCGTTTCGGAGCGCTCTCGCCGCGCCTCCTGGTCCAGCGCTGCCACGCGGCAATCGCCAGCGCTCAATCTGCCGCTCAGCGCGACGGCCCGCGCAAATTCCTTTCCGAACTGATCTGGCGCGAGTTTTACATGGCCATCCTGTGGCATTGGCCGGAGGTGCTGGAACACGAATTCCAACCCCGCTTCCGGGGGATGCGGTGGCAGCAACCAGGGCAGGCCTTCCAGCGCTGGCAGGAAGGCACCACCGGCTTTCCGATTATCGATGCGGGTATGCGCCAGCTCGCCGCCACCGGCTGGATGCACAACCGGGTGCGGATGATCGTGGCCATGTTTCTCACCAAAGATTTGCACCTGGACTGGCGGCTCGGCGAAGCGTTTTTCATGCAGCACCTTGCCGACGGCGAGATCGCCTCCAACAACGGCGGCTGGCAATGGAGCGCCGGCACCGGTGCGGATGCCGCTCCGTATTTCCGCATCCAAAACCCGTGGACACAAAGCGCCCGGTTTGATCCCGAGGGCGATTACATCAAGCAATGGGTGCCGGAATTGCGCAACACACCCGCCCGGGCGCTGATGCAACCCCCCGCTTCCGGCAAAGGCGTTGCCCCCGGCTATCCAGCGCCGCTGTTGGATCACGCCCGCGAACGGGAAACCGCGCTGGCGCTCTATCAACGTGTTTTCACTTGAACTGTAGTGAGGGTCTGGTTTCCTAGGAAACTTATGCGAAAGTCCCTCCTCTTTCTTTTCCCCGCCGCCCTCACCTTCAGCACCACGTATGGTGACGTCACCCTCCCGCCGCTGATTTCCGACAACATGCTCCTCCAACGCGCGCAAGCCGCCGTTTGGGGCAAAGCCGATCCCGGCGAAGCCGTCACCGTAAAGCTCGGCGCAAAGGAAGCCAAAACGACGGCGGGTAAAGACGGCAAATGGCGGGTGAATCTGGACGGGCTCGAACCCGGCCTT
>JAPLTE010000054.1 GCA_026398235.1 Verrucomicrobiota bacterium | reverse complement strand
AACATGTTTATCGATCCCAAAATTTATGACGTTGCTGTCGTCGGAGCCGGGCACGCCGGCCTGGAGGCCGCATTTGCCGCAGCCCGCCTCGGTTGCGAGGTGGCGCTCTTCACGCAAAATCTGGACACCATAGGCCAGATGTCGTGCAACCCGGCCATCGGCGGACTGGCCAAGGGGCATATGGTGCGCGAAATCGATGCCCTCGGCGGCTTTATGGGGGTCAATACCGATGCCACCGCCATTCAATGCCGGATGCTCAACAGCAACAAAGGACCGAGCGTGCGGGCTCCGCGCGCCCAGTGCGACAAGCGAGCCTACCAACTCCGCGCCAAGGCCGCGTGCGAGCGCGAACCCGGCATCTCCCTCATCCAAGGCCATGTGGTGGAGATTGTTGAGACCGACAGGCAAGCCACCGGGGTGCGCACCCAGCTCGGAATGGAAATCCGCTGCCGCGCGGTGGTGATCACCACCGGCACCTTCCTGCGCGGGCTCCTCCATGTCGGGCTGCGCAACGCGCCCGGCGGGCGGATGGGCGACTCCTCCTCCACCCTGAGCGACAGCCTTGCGCGGCTCGGGTTTGAGATCGGGCGCTTCAAGACCGGCACCCCGTGTCGCCTGAACGCCCGCACGGTCGACTTCACCCGGTGCGAGGCGCAGTATGGGGACACCCCTCCCCCCACCTTCTCCTTCCTGCCGGAGTTGATCCAGAAGCAACCGAACGATATTTTCACCTTGAACCGCCATAGCGGCGGAAAGTTCCACGTGGAACAACTTGCCTGTTGGATCGCCCACACGACCGATCAAACGCACGAGATCATCCGGTCCAACCTGGACAAATCGCCCCTCTTTTGCGGGAAAATCGAAGGGGTCGGCCCCCGCTACTGCCCTTCCATTGAGGATAAGGTGGTTCGCTTTCCCGAAAAGGGCAGCCACCAAATCTTTCTCGAACCCGAGGGGCTCCACACCGAGGAGATCTATGTCAACGGGCTCTCCACGAGTCTCCCGCACGAGGTCCAATACGCCTTCATCCGTTCCATTCCCGGCCTGGAACAGGCAGAAATCCTCCGTCCGGGCTACGCGGTCGAATACGACTATTGCCCCCCTACCCAGCTTCATCCCACCTTGGAAACCAAGCGCGTCGCCCATCTCTACTTCGCCGGGCAGATCAACGGCACCTCCGGGTATGAGGAAGCCGCAGCACAGGGATTGGTGGCAGGAGCCAATGCCGCCCTTAAGCTCCTTGGGCGAGACCCACTGCGCATCGGCCGCTCGCAAGGGTATATCGGCGTCTTGATCGATGACCTCGTCACCAAGGGCACCCTGGAGCCGTACCGGATGTTCACCAGCCGCGCCGAATACCGGCTGCTCCTGCGCCAGGACAATGCCGATCTCCGCTTGACCCCCCTGGGCCGCCGCCTCGGCTTGGTGGACGACCGGCGCTGGACTGCCACGCAGGAAAAGATCGCCCAACTGGCAGAAGCACAGACCGTTGCCGAAGCGGAGCGGTGGGAGGGGGTGCGCCTGTCCCAGTGGTTGCGCCGCCCCGATGCGAGTGCCGCCGCGCTTCCCGAAGCGCTCCGGAGCCGGTTTTCCGCGGAAATCTGGAGCCTGCTGGAGACCGACTTGAAATACGAGGGGTACATCCGCCGCCAGGAGTCCCAGGTGGAGCGGGCGCGCGCCGGGGAAACCCGCCTCATCCCGTCCGACCTCGACTACGCCGTCGTCCCGGAACTGCGCGCGGAAGCCCGGCAGAAATTCGCGAAAATCCAACCCTCCACGTTTGGGCAGGCCGGGCGCATCAGCGGCATCACCCCCGCGGATCTTGCCCTTTTGGAAATCTGGCTTCGCAAAAGGGGCGGCTTGACCGGCAATAATGCCAGTTAAAGCGCGGTGGTAATACTGTATAACTTTCTTATGCCGAGGTGGTTACAATCTTTTGTCTTCTCAAACTCATTCGGGTTTCCCACTCCGCGCGCTTGAGTAGAACCGCTCCCGGACCGCTCGGTCCAATTTGGTTGACTCCCCTGCACTCAAGCATCAATTTGTCCCCAAGAGAATCCCTCTGCCCTGCGAACGACCGAATCTGACTTCCAAAGAACTCCCTCATGCCTGCACAGATAAAAGAGTTTTAGAAACCAGCGATGCAGAATCCGTCCGTCCTCATCACCATCCCGGCGTACAATGAAGCAAAGCGGCTGCCCTGTTTTCTGGATTCGCTGTTGCCTTGCTTAAGCCAGATGGACGCGGCGATGCAGATCCACGTGCAAATTGTGGATGACGGCTCCCTGCCGGAGGAAAAAGCCCGGTGCCGCGCTGAAATCCAACAACGCGAAAAGCAGTTCCCCAACCTTACCGTAACCTTTCTGGAGTTGCCCAAGAACGTGGGGAAAGGCGGGGCGATCCTTTCCGGATGGCGCTCGGTGCCTTCTGCGGATTTTTATGTTTTCGTTGATTCCGATGGCGCTGTTCCAGCGACAGAGGTGAGGCGGCTCATCAACAAAGCCCTCCATCGCGAAGAACCCGTTTCGATTTTTGCCTCCCGGGTAAGAATGCTGGGAAAGACCGTTGAGCGCACTGCGCTGCGGCATCTTTCGGGTCGGCTGTTCGCCTTTCTTGTGGGCCACTATATCACCTCCAAGATCTACGATTCCCAATGCGGCCTCAAAATCATTCCGGGAGCGCACTTCAAGCGCATGGAAAAATATCTCCAGGGAAGCCGGTTCGCGTTTGACGTGGAATTGCTGGCGGCGGCTTGCGCCCATTCGCTGAAAATGGAAGAGGAGCCGATCGACTGGTTTGACGTTCCGGGCAGCAAGGTCTCCTTGTTCCGGGATACGATGCGCATGGCGCGGTCGGTAAGGGCCATCCATCATTTGTTGCATACTGGGTATTACACTCGCTGAACTAGAATCACTCTCCATGGACGTCGTTGAATCCACACAGCTCACCACGCCCCAAGCGTTCAACCATTGGTATTACAGGGCCAAATTCGATTTGCTGACCGAGCATGTGACGCGGGAAAAGCTCGCGCCCGATGCACGGATTGCGGACATCGGTTGCGGGCTCGGCCTTTTCCTGAGTTATCTTGAGCGCACCGGTTTTTCGCCTTCGCAGATGGCTGGCATCGACCCGGCTTACACCCTCCCCACTCCTGCGGTGGACGGCAACACCTTGATTTTTCCCGAATGGCCTTCGGAGCGTCTCTTTGATCTGATCCTCATGATGCATGTGCTCGAACATGTGGAAGACGACCGCGCCATGCTAGCCGATGCGGCAAGCCGGCTTGCCGAAAACGGGACCCTCTTCATCGAAGTTCCCGCGTTCCCGTTCCTGTACTCCGATCACGACCGCTTTCTGGGCCATTACCGGCGCTACACCACCGGCTCGCTCCAGCGCCTGGTGGAAAGCGTGGAGGGGCTGGAATTGGTGAAAGTCCATTATTTGTTCGCGACCATCTTTCCTTTTGCGGCTGCGGTGCGCCTTCTCCGGGGCTCGGGCGGGTCGAAAAAAAGTTCGGATCTCAAGCCGCACGCCCCCTGGCTCAACCAGTCGCTGATTCTCGCCCACAAACTGGAGCGCCGCCTGGCAAAGTTGAACCGCTTTTTCGGCCTCTCCGCTTTTGCGGTGGCGCGAAAGAAGAGCCGATAAAGCAGCGCCCCGCCGGGCGCTTGCGTTGGGTTCCAAGGGGCAAACCAAGACTCCTCTAATGGGAGGCGCTTTTTATGTAAAATCCCCTAGCTGGAACCCCTCCCCTTGGTTATTGTGAAGCCTCGTTCCCCCTGATATTTATGAAGTTCCGCCCATTGCCCCGGCGTTTTGTTTTGGCGCTCCTCACCAGCGCCTGCGCGTTTTGCGTCTCGAGCGCCCAAGCGCAGACCGCCAGCGCCGAGGAAGCCAGCAATGCCGCCTTGCAGCTCATGAACGAGGGCAAGCTCCCCGACGCAGCGGCGGCATTCGAGAGCGTCCTCAAAAATTACCCGACCTCGATGGGCGTATCCGATACGCAATACCGGTTGGCCACCCTCTATTTCATCCTGGGCGACTACGAAAAGAGCCGCGCCTTGATCCAAAAACTCCTCGCGCCGCCCACGCCGGCCGACATCACCGAACTCGCCTGCGGCCTCCTGCCCCAAATGCTCGCGGCCAAAAGCGCCAGGGAGAAAACAGAAGCCGACCGCAAAGCCGGGTTTGAAGCAGCCATCAAGGAATTTGATGCGTTTGTGCAAAAATACCCGACGAGCGCCCTGGTCGAGACCGTCACCTACGGCAAGGCGCTATCGAGTTTTCAGATTGCCAAATACGATGAAGTCTCGGCTGCATTGCGCTCGAATTTGAAGCGCTTCCCCAACAGCGAAACCATCCTGGAAAGCCAATACCTGCTTTCCATCTGCTTGATGACCCAAGGGTTTCTTGCCGCGCAGGAGACCCCCGGAGTGATCAACCCGAAAGCGGATGCCGCCTTTGGCGAAGCCCAGCGGCTGCTCAATGATATTATTCAGCGTCGCAGCGACATTGCCCTGCTCAACGATGCCCAGTTCCAGCTCGGCGAACTGCTGGTCAACCAGGCCCTTTTCGCCCCGGAGGCAAGCCGCTCCGCGCTTTACGAGAAGGCGCTCGAAGCCTACCGCTCTCTTTTTCCCAAGGCCACCACCGTCGCCGCACAGGAAGTCCGCATTAAAAATCTCCGGGACCGCCGCCTGGCTGCTTTGGCCTCCAAAAATCTCGCGCAGATGAAAAGCCTTGAAGGGCTGCTCGAACACGAAATTTCCAAACTCTCGGCTGTCAAAGCCAAGGGGGATCTCACCATCTCCGCGCAGATCAAAGTCGGCCAGCTCTTCTTCCACAAAGATGCCTACGACGAAGCGCGCGTGGTCTTTCGGCAAATGCAGCCCTTTGCCGAAGACGCGGAGCAAAAGAAAAACCTCCTCTATTACCTCACGCTCAGCTACGCCCAACAAAGCCGGGCTATCCCCAGCGAAGCGCGCCAAAAACTCGTCGGCAAAGCCGTGGCACGTTATGAGGAATTCCAAAAGAATTACAAAGGCGATCTGCTCGCCGACAGCCTGCCCTACACGATCGGATCGCTCTTTTTAACGACAGCCCCGCAGAAAGCGCTCGAATATTTCCAGCAAGGAATTCAAATCTACCCCGAGGGCCGACTTCTCAACGACACCCTGATCGCGCAAGCCAACGCTTGCATCCAGCTCAAGCAGTTCGACAAAGCGCTCGCCACGTTCCAGGCCTTCCTGAAGGAAAACCCCAAGCGCGAACTCGCTGCGGCAGCGGAATCGGGGATCGCAACCATTCTCAAGGACACCGGGAAAACCGAGGAAGCGCTCGCACAATACCAAAAGCTGAGGGCCGCCTACGCGGGAACGCCGCAAGCCGAGAACGCCGCGTTTTGGGTCGGCCAAATCCGTCTGCAAAAAGGAGATCTCGAAGCGGCAATCACCGACTTGAGCGCCTTCCTGAAGGATTACCCGAAAAGCGAACTCTTCCCCGGAGCCAAATACAGCCTCGCACAGGCGTACGCGCGCAAAAAGGAGGTCGCCACCGCCTTGCAGCTTTTCAAGGAAATCGCCGAGGCCTTCCCGAAATCCGAAGCCGCGCCGTACGCTTTCTTTGAGCAAGCCAACCTCCTGCCCGGCGAAGAAAAGGCCGGGGAGCGCAATGCGTTGATGAAAGAATTCATCCGCCGCTACCCGGAGCACGAGAAATTGTTTTTTGCCTACAACACCCTCGCCCAAGCCGAAATAGCCAAGGGCCACACCGCCGAAGCGGTCGCCGTTCTGACCGAGATGGCCGAAAAGCGCCCGACCGATCCCCAAACCGCGAGCGCGCTGCTCACCATCGTCTCCCTCTGGAACCAACAGGCGAACACGTTGGGCCGCTACTTTGCCCTGAACGAAGCGCAACGGGGCCAGTGGAACGCCGCCCTCACAAATGCGCTGGCCGCCGCCGAGAAAATCATCCACGCCTACCCTGAGAGCCCGCAATTACCGCTCGCCATGCAGTACCTGCTCGCCGGGCAGAAACTCCTGGAGGGAGCCAAACTCAAAACCGACGAAGAGATTACCCAGTATTTTCAGGGACTGGCCGCGCAATTCGAAGCCAAACCCCAGACCAAGAGCAAAATTCTCTTCACCCTCGCCTCGTTCACGTACGAAAAGGACAAATCCAAGGCGCTCGAGCAAATGCAAGCGGCGTATAACCCCCAACTGGTTTATGCCGCCGCCGATATGGACCTCTACGCGAGCGTCCTTCTGGAAAAAGGCAAAATCGACGAAGCCGTAAAGGTGTACCAAAAACTGGCCGTCGATTTTCCAAACCCGGATCCCGCCGCACCCGAGAAAGCCCCCCTGCAAATCCAGGAAGCGCAGGCGATTGCGTTATTCGGCACCGCGAAAGCGTTGCAAAGCCGGGGGCAGATCGCCCAAGCCGCCGAGAAATTCGACGCGTTCAAAAAACTGTACCCGCGCTCGCCCGCGCCGAAGATATTGGAAGCCAACTACGGCATCGCGGTCGCGGCGCATCAGCAAAATCAGGATGACAAAGCCATCCCGCTGCTGATTCAAGTTTTCCGCGCGCCCACTGCCGCCGTTTCGCTGCGGGCCAATGCCATGCTCCTTTACGCAAAAATCCAGGAGGCAAAGGGCGAGACCCTTCCCGCGATCGACCAGTATCTCAAAATCGCCCTCTTCTACGACTCCGTGCCCACTGCCGCCGCCGAGGCGCTCTGGTGCGGGGGGCAGCTCCTGGAGAAACAAGCCTCCGCCTTACCCGCCAGCAGCCAAAATCCCAAAGAGGTGACCCGCGCCACGCAGCTCAAAAAAGCGGTCAAAGCCTACGCCGACCTGATCACCAAATACCCCACCTCCCCGCACATCAAAGAGGCTCGGGCCCGGCATGCCGCGTTGGAGTCGCCCTCCAAATAAAGAGGTCTGGGCTCCTCCTGCATTTTCTTTGCTTCATCCCGCCGCTGGTGCATGTTTCCGGCATGAACCTCAAAGACCGCACGAGCGCGCTCATCGAAGCGTTCCGCCGGACATATCCCAATGCCCATTGCGAGCTGGTCTTTGCCCATCCGCTTCAACTCCTCGTCGCCACAGTCCTCTCCGCCCAATGCACCGACAAACGCGTCAATCTCGTCACTGAAACGCTCTTTCAGCGGTACCGGACCGCAGCCGACTTCGCCCAAGCCAGCCAAGAGGAGCTTGAGGAGGCGATCCACTCCACCGGTTTTTTTCGCAACAAAGCCAAAGCCATCCGCGCACTGGCCGCCGCGCTCCTCGCCCACCATGGGGGGCAGGTTCCCGCCGATATGGAGGCCCTTACGGCGCTGCCCGGAGTGGGCCGCAAAACCGCCAACGTCGTTCTCGGCAATGCGTTCGGGAAGAACGAAGGGATCGTCGTGGACACCCATGTCGCCCGACTCAGCGATCGGCTCCGGCTCACCCCGGCGACCTCTCCCGAAAAGATCGAAGCCGATCTCATGAGCCTCGTACCCAGGCAGGAATGGACGAATTTCAGCCATTGGCTCATCTGGCACGGGCGCCGCCGCTGCACCGCGCGCAATCCCGATTGTGCCGGATGCGAAGTCCAGACCCTCTGCCCGAGCGCTTTCAAAGTGGGTCGATCCAAGCCGTAATGGGCGGGGCGTTTGGGTACAAAAAAACAACCGCCTGTTGCCAGGCGGTTGCTGTTTTGTTCTGAGGTTTTAAACCGTCATGCGCTTAGTACGGGGACCAGAAGTCTGCGTCGGCCACATCGGTGCTGAAATACCCTTTGGTGGTAGCACTGAGGGACACCGCAGTACTGAGCGGGGTGTAAGTGATCGCATTGCCCAGCGTGTCATTCCCGCCATTAGCATAAAGCGGGCTGTTGTCTTTCACATAGGGCTTAAGATCGGCCCAGACGCAGGCATCCGATGGTTTTTTGTTCTTTTCGACGGCCCATTGTTCGCGGGCGGCGTCGATCATTTTGGCATCCATTTTGCAAGCGGTGGCTTGCGAACGTTGGCGTGCGCGCATGAAGTTCGGAACGGCGATGGATGCCAGCAAGGCAATAATCGCCACAACGATCATGATTTCAACGAGGGTGAAGCCCCCGCGACGTGAGTTTAGTTTCTGGAGCATATGTTTTTGTTTTTGATGAGTTATGGCTGCCAGCCCCTTGCCGACGCCTGCATTTCATTATAGCAACTCCCGCACCTTCCGCCGATTTGGCCGTGCCAAACCGCTTTTTTGCGTCTTTCCGGGGAACAAAAAATCGCTTTCGCCCCCCGCTTCGAAGGGGGTTTTTCTCTGTAAATGGCTTCCAAAACCTTTTTTTGCATCCTGTTGATAAAATTTATCGGTTTTGCAATTTCTGTTTTCAAAATTGAGGAATTTATCCCTTTTCTCTTTTCTGAATTCTCCCTTTGGAGGGGCTCAGGCAGAAGAACCTGCCAATTTTCCGTTGCAATGGCCGGGTCTTGCCCTAAACTCCCCCCTGTTCCCCCTATGAAGGAAGGCGCAAGGTTTTATTACCTTGCGCCTTCTGTTTGTACGGAGGCCCCCAGGCGAGAGCACGGCCCGCTGTTTTTTATACCATTTCTTAAAATAAACGGACTACCTTTGGTCTTTTTTCAGCGCCGAAGGCGCGGCCCCATACCAGCCTTGGGCAACGCCCAAGGGTTTCCAGAAAACAACGCCCAGGGCTGAAAGCCCGCACCATCCCAAAAAGGTGTGCTATGGTGCGGGCCTTCAGCCCTGCCTCTATCCTCTCCTACAACCCAGCCCTTCGGGCTGGGCTGGTATGTTCTCGCGCCTTTGGCGCTCAAGAGTCCAATAATTTGTGAAAGTTGGTATTAGTTGCCCCGTTCCAAAAACAGCCGCCCCGCGCGCCGACGGGCGTGCCAGTTGCCGGGAAGGTTCACTTTCGCCGGGGTGCGGGGGCTGATCGCCAGGAGGGAGCGAACCGTTTCCACGGGAGCAAAACCGGCATTGGGGACCCCGCTCTTTCGCAGCCATGCCAAAATAAAACGCCGCTGTTGGGCGACGGGCATCGTGCGCAACAGCGGCAGCTCGAGTTCCTTCCCTGCGGGTTCGCCCGCCAGCGTGGCCAGCCATTCCTCCTCTGCCCGAAGGAGCACCGCGGCACGCCAGACCGCCCCCCGCACATCCCGCCCAAAGACCTGCTCCAGGATCGGCAACACTTCGTGCCGGATCCGGTTCCGGGTGAAATCGAGCGCCCGGTTGCTCGCGTCTTCGCGAAAAGCCAGCGCGTGCTCTTTAATATAGGCATCGATCTCCTCGCGCCAAACCCCCAGCATCGGTCGCAGCAGCCGGAGGCGGACGCCCTCCACGACCCGCTCGCTATCGGGGCTCATTCCCCCCAGGCCAGCCCGTCCGCTCCCCCGGAACAGGTTCAAAAGCAAGGTCTCCACTTGGTCATCGGCGTGGTGGGCCAGAAACAACGTGCGGCAGCGGTGGCTTCGGGCCACGCGGGCAAAAAAGGCATAACGGGCGGTGCGCGCAGCCGTTTCGATGGATTGCCCCGTCTCGGTGGCAAGCTGCGCGACATCCGCTTTCTCCGAAACGCATTCCAGGCCCAGCCGTTTCGCCCAGGCCACGACAAAGCGGGCATCGGCCGCGGCGGCGCGCCCCCGGAGCCCGTGGTTGAGATGGCAGACGATGAGCCGCTGAAATCCCGCATCCAGCAAAGCGTGCAACAGCGCCACCGAATCCCGCCCCCCGGAAACGCCCACCAAATAGCGTGCCGTGCGGGAGAGATCCCCAAGATTTAGACCACAAAGAGGTTTTTTATTTTCACACGAAGGCACGAAGGCACGAAGGGGGAGGCTTGGAATGCCTTTCTCTTTTTCGTGCCTTCGTGTCTTCGTGTGAGCCCTTCTTGTTTTCAGCTTAGATGGTTAGCTGGGTGATATTTTGTGGGATTGCTCCACAGATTTTATGTTCCCCACTTCCTTTTGCGGCTTTGCGTGAGGAATCTACCGGATCTCCGCCGCGCCGAAGTAGGGCTGGAGGGGCTCGGGGATTTTGATGCTCCCGTCGGCCTGCTGCCACGTCTCGATGAGTGCCACAAACAGGCGCGGCATCGCGGTTCCCGAGCCGTTGAGCGTATGGCAGAACCGGTTTTTCCCTTCGTCATCCTTAAACTTGAGATTCATCCGGCGCGCCTGGAAATCGGTGTAGTTGGAGCAACTGGATACTTCGAGATAAGCATTCTGGCCGGGCGCCCAGACTTCGATGTCGTAGGTTTTGGCCGAGCCGAACCCCATGTCTCCCGTGCAAAGCTCGATCACCCGGTAATGGAGCCCAAGCCGTTGCAACACCTGCTCGGCATGGCCCGTCAACGCTTCGAGTTCCGCCCAGGAGGTTTCCGGCGTAGTCAGTTTAACCAACTCCACCTTGTCGAATTGGTGGACCCGGATGAGCCCCCGCGTCATCCGGCCCGCCGACCCGGCTTCGCGGCGGAAGCACGGGGTATAAGCCACAAAGCTTTTGGGCAACTCCGGGAGCGCGAGTAGTTCGTCCCGGTGCAGATTGGTCACCGGCACCTCTGCCGTGGGGGCTAGGAAGAGTTCGCCGTTTTCGAGCCCATACATATCTTCCTCAAATTTCGGTAGCTGTCCCGTGCCCACCATCGACTCGCGCCGGATCAGAAACGGGGGGCTCACCTCTAAATACGCGTGCTCGCGGCTATGCAGGTCGAGGCAGAACTGGATCAACGCCCGTTCCAACCGGGCTCCCGGGCCGGTAAAGCAAACAAAACCGCTGCCGCTGATTTTGGCGGCCCTTTCGAGATCGAACAAGCCGAGTTTGGCTCCCAGAGTCACATGATCTGCGGGCGCAAAATTCAGCACCGGTTTGGTGCCCCAGACCCGGACTTCCGGGTTGGCACTGGCATCCGTCCCGATCGGGTTTTGGTCGTGGGGCAGATTCGGCAGTTGGAGCAGCAAATTACGTTGGGTTTCATCAGCTTGGGCCGCTTGTTCGGTAACAAGGGTAATCTCTTCGCCGATCCCGCGCACTTGCGTTTCCAATTCCTCGGCCTGCTCCCCTTTGGAACGCTTCATGCCGATCTCCTTGCTCAACCGCTTCCGGTCGCCGTTGAGTTGTTGCAGCCGGGTTTCCCATTCGCGCCGTTGCCGGTCGCAGGCGAGAATTTCGTCCAGTTTTAAATGTGCCTCTCCCCCGCGTGTGGCGAGCCGTTCACGAACGTAGTCCGGGTTCTCCCGAATGAGCCTGATGTCGAGCATGGGTAGGAGAATACCGTTTCGTCTCTCCGGCACAAACCTCAATTTGAAAAGCTCGTGGGAGGGAAAAAAAGGAAAAGTTATTCCCGGCCTTCTGAAGAAGGTTTTAATTTTTTAAAAACAATCTCTTCATCATCTCCATGTGAATATCTTTTCAAAAACCCGTTCCACAGAGCAGGCAACAGCGTTCCATGCCCAAAAGAGGGTGTGAAGAACCTGCCAGTGAACCGCGAGAGCGCGCCAGCAAGAGAGGCCGGGGCCGACTTTTTCCGGGTTATTGGCCGCAAACAGAAAGTTATTGATAAACTTATCCCGATGCACTCCGCAGTGCATCTGTTTAACAACGGCTTATTTATTTTCCGGCCCGGTCTGTTCCAACTTTTCGGTTTCCCAGCGGCAGGCTTGTAAAGCGTCCATCGCGGCGGCTCCTTCGGCCTCTTTTTTGCTCCGACCGCTGCCGCGGCCGAGTTCGAGGTTGTTCCAGGTCACCACCGAAACGAAATTCTTTTGATGCTCCGGGCCGGTCTGGCTCACCACGGTATATGCCGGGCTGTACGGGGAGAGGGCTTGCAAAAGTTCCTGGAGGCGGCCCTTGGGATTCACATGCACCGGCTCGTGCAAAAGGTTTTGGATATCCGGCTCGGCCTCGCGCAAGACAAACTGGCGCACGGTTTCCAAATCGCTGTCGAGAAACATCGCGCCGATCAACGCCTCAAATGCATCCGCCAGCGCCGAAGCCCTCAGGCGACCGCCGCTCGACTCCTCTCCGCGGCCCATCATGAGGTATTCGCCGATGCCAATCGCGATGGCATGCACCTTGAGCCCCTCGCGCGAGACCAGCCGCGAGCGCATTTTGGTGAGGTCCCCCTCGGGCAGCGTCGGGAACCGCATAAAGAGATGTTCGGTGAAGATCAGTTGCAGGACGGCATCGCCCAAAAATTCGAGCCGCTGGTTGTCAAAATGATGGCGCTGCGTCTCGTGCCCCAAGCTCGGGTGCGTCAACGCTTCTGCAAGGAAAAGGGAGTTGCGGAACTTGTACTGAATCCGTTTCTCCAACGGGTTCATAAAGCTCGGCGGGGGAAGATTCGGCGGCGGGGGAGGCAGGGACGCGGCGCTCATTGCGAAGAGGGGGTTTCGGGGAGCCCGGAAGCCTTGGCAAACTCCTGGACGGCGGCGAGCATGGTGCTCAGGAAAACCGAGGCGGTGGTGAAGACGGCCGCGTGTTCCTCGCGGGAAACAACGATCCGCTCCCCCGCGCTCCAGCTCCGCGTGGAATCGGCCAGGCGCAACTCGGTCGAGCCTTCGGCGGGCGGTTGGATCGACTTGAGCTGAAGGGTGAGCGTCGCTTCCGGGGGAACCGTCCCACCGGCTTGAAGCAAGCACCGGTGCAGGGCCACCATGCTGGTGATCTCCGCTTCCAGGGGGAGCGCCAAGGCATACCGGCTCTTGAGATGGTTGAACCGGCTGGGGATATCGAGCGGGCCGAGGTCGGCGTTGACCTCCGCCGCGAGGGCCGCCAGGTCGCCCGAAGCTTTGGCTTTGGCCACATTGAAAACCACCAAACCGCAAACGCGGCGAATATCCTCCAGAAAAACCAGGCAGAGCCCCAGCACTTCGCCCAAGCTGTTCTTGAACCACCAGCGCGCCGCTTCCTCCCGGGCGGTTTCCAGGGAAAACCGGAAGGGCGTGGAGGGCAGGCCCGGGACGGAACGGAACGTTTTTTCATAACCGTCCTGGGTCACCGCGCTTGCGCCGGCCCAAGTCAACACCATCAGGTCGCTCAAATGCTGGAGGGCACCGATGTAGCGCATGCCGATGTCATTCAAACTGATGGTTTGAGAGAGGGGTTCACTCATACAGAACCACCTAGGGATACGGGAACCCGGGGGCAAGGTCAAGCCGACACGGCCATGCGGCTGCTTTCGAGCGAAATCCTCCCGGAGAAGGAGAGCGGATTTTTATGGAACAAACATTGAATATTACTCAGAGTGATAAGGAATGGCAGCCCGATGTCCGGCAAACCCCCCAGCAGCGGCCTGGGCAGAGGCTCAACGTGGGGGAAGCCGAGCGCTACAGCTCTATTTTGGGCGGCCTCGGGCTCATCCTGGCCGGGTTTGCCCGCCGGGGCTCGAGCGGAGTCCTCCTGGGAGCCCTCGGGGCGGCCTTGTTGCAACGGGGCGTCACGGGGCACTGCGCCCTGTATCAAAGCCTGGGGGTGAGCGGGGCGAAATCCCGCCGTCCCGGCGTGCCCGATAACGTCGGGATCAAGCTGGAGCACAGCATTGTTATCAACCGCCCCCGCGAAGAGGTGTACCGCTTTTGGCGGCATTTGCCCAACCTGGCGCGGTTCATGAGCCACGTCGAGCGGATCGATCTGAGGGACGAACGCCGTTCGCATTGGGTGGTCCGGACGCCGCGGGGTCGGCAGGTGGAATGGGACGCGGTGATCATCAATGAACATCCCAACGAAATGCTTGCCTGGGAGAGTCTGCCGGGAGCGCAAGTCGAGAACGCGGGCTCGGTGCGGTTTGAGCCGGAACCGCACGGGCAGGGGACGATCGTCTGCGTGAAGCTCGAATACAATCCGCCCGGGGGATTGCTGGGACGCATGATGGGAACTCTCCTGGGCGAAAAAGCCGAGCTGGAAATCCAGGAAGACCTTGCCCAGTTAAAGCAAATGCTGGAGACCGGCGAACGGGTCGAGCAACAAGGGTAGGGGATCACCCTGCCCGGCCGAGCAACTCGCGCGCGTGCGCCAGGGCGGAGGCGCTTTTGCCCCCGAGCATCCGCGCGATTTCCTCGACGCGAGCCTCTCCTTCCACCGCGGCGAGCAGCGAATGGGTGCGCTCGTCGCGGAACTCTTTGGTGACGACGCATTGCGTCTGCGCCGCTGCCGCCACTTGCGGCAGATGCGTGATGCAGAGCACTTGATGACGTTCGCCCAGCGAGCGCATCTTCGCGCCGACCGTGTGGGCGATCTCGCCGCCCACATTGGCGTCGATCTCGTCAAACACGAGCAACCCGACCGTGTCCTGGCCCGCGAGCGACGATTTCACCGCCAGCATGACGCGCGAAATTTCGCCGCTGGAGGCGATCGCCTTGAGCGGCTTGAGCGGTTCGCCGGGATTGGGCGCGAAAAGAAACTCCACGGCTTCGAGCCCGTGAGGGCCCGGTTTTTCCAATGCGCCGAGGGGCATCTCAAAACCGCTTTTCTTGAACCCGAGGTCGCGCAACTGGCGGCAGACATCCGCGGCGAGCTTTGGCGCGGCGGCGGCTCTTTTGGCGGAAAGTTTTTTCCCGGCGGCAAGCAGGGCGCACCGTGCGGACTCGATGGCGCGGGCAAGCCGTTCGAGTTCCTCGCCGCGCGATTCGATTTTGCGAAGCCGTTCGCTGGCAGATTCGCCGAAAGCGATCACATCCGGTATGCTCGGGCCGTACTTGCGTTTCAACGTTTCCAAAAGCGTCACGCGCTCTTCGAGTTCGGCGAGCTGCGCCGGGTCGAGGTCAAGCCGCCCGGCATACCGTTCCAGTTCGCGGGCGGCGTCTTCCAGCCCCGCAAGCGCCTCGGCGTGCGCCTGGGCCAGGGGGGCAGTGGCCGGGTCGAGCTTTTCCAGCTCGCGAAAAAGCCGCGTCAGCTCCGAGAGGCCGGGCAGCAGCGCGTCATCGGCATCGGACAAGCGGCGGGCAATCTGGGTGGAAAGCTCCACCAGCCGCCGGCTGTTTGCCGCGACGTGGTAGCGGGAAAGGAGCGCGGCTTCTTCGTCTTCGCGCAAGGCGGCAGCGGCGATCTCGTGCGCCTGGTGGCGCAGCAGGTCGAGCTCGCGTTCGAGGGCGGACTCACTGCTGGAAAGCGCGGTGTGTTCGGCGAGGAGCGCATTCAGGTCGCGGTAAAGCGTTTCGTATTCGTGCCGCAACGCGCCGCACCCTGCAAACGCGTCGAGCAGGTCGAGTTGTTTTTCCACCGAGAGCAGCGACTGGTGGTCGTGCGGCCCATGGAGATCCACGAGCGCATCGCCGAGCCGTTCC
>JAPLTE010000030.1 GCA_026398235.1 Verrucomicrobiota bacterium | reverse complement strand
AGGCAGCAGCGGCAAGGGATCCGCATTTTCTGCCTTTGTGGCGGGGCTAAAGAACAGGACCGCCCCCAAGGCGACCCAAAGGGTGTAGGGAAATTTCTGCATGGAGAAAACACGGTGTATCCAGCGATCCGGCTCCGAAGTCAACCCGGCTTTTTCAAAGATTGCGAAACAAGAAGAGGGAAATCCGCAGACCGCCTTACTGCGTCGCAGTTATTTTCTACGAAGCGGAGCGAAGTCTGAATGCGGAGCCCGGAGGCTTTGCGAACGGATATTTCGCAGATTACACAGATTGAAAAGGCTTTCATTTGGACCAGAGGTGGATCGTGCGCTCCGCGCGCGATTGGGGGTGGGCGTCGCAATAAATGGGCTCGCTGCGCTCGACGGGGTTTGGAAAATCGTCCGCAGAGCGGCCGATCCACCCTGCACAATGGCTGGTGATTTGGAAATGGGCAGGGCAAACATGCCTCTGTATTCTCTGGTCGGCAATCTGTGAAAATCTGCGAAATATGCGGATAAATTCCCTCCCTGATTTTTTTCGTTTCCGATTTTCCGATTCCGCTGTATTCTCCCTCACCTCGCAGCCTGCGGGATCCGGTCTTTGCCGGTTTTTCCAAGGCGCAGGAGATGGTGGTCGTAGCTCAATGGTAGAGCTCCAGATTGTGATTCTGGCTGTTGCGGGTTCGAGTCCCGTCGATCACCCCATTTCCCCGATTTCCCGCGGTTCTTTTTTCTCAAGAGAAGCGGAGCGCTATTCCCAGAGGGATTTGCGCGGGTCCGATGCGAAGGCATAGCCGGATAATTCCACGGGAGCATTTTTTGCGAGGGCGAGGAACTGGAATCCCCGTCCCATGAGCGTCGGGTGCACGAGCGTGGCAAAGGCGCGCATCTCTTTGCGGCGCTCGGGGGTGAGTTGGCCCGGGTCGGTGAGATCCGGGAAAACGGATTTCCCCAAAGCGGCCAGAAAATGGTGCTGGTCGGTGAATCCGGCGACGCTCAGGCCGGCTTGCTGCGCCCGTTCCGCGAGCGTGGTGAACTCGACGTGCGCGGTGAGATCCTGCGCGCCGGGTTGGGAGAGGGGATCGTCGCCCTGGCGATGCTGCCGGTAACACGCCAAGGTTCCCTCCGTCCGCTCGGGGAGATAGTAGTCCGAGCGCGCGTAGCCGTAATCGGCCACCAGCACATAGCCGCGTTCGAGCCGCCGGGCGGCTTCTTCCACCCACGCCAGCGCTTCGAGGTTGATCTCGCTCGTGTATCCCTCGATCTGCGGCAGATGCGGCAGGAACTCCGTTAAAGCCTGGGTGGAAAGCGCCCCCTCCGCCCAGCGCAGATGCCCGGCCTCCGCCGCGACGTATTGTTCCTGCCATGCGCCATTGCGAAACACCACGCGATGCACGGGGAAGGCATCCAGAAGTTCATTGGAAAAATGCACGCCGGTAAACGGGGGCAAATTTGCGAGCGAAGCGTGCCAGCTTACGCGCTCGGCGAAGGGGGTCAGGCGTTGGCGTTGGCGCGCCGCGTTGGCTTCAAACGGCTCGATGATGGCGTACTGCAGCGCCGCGAAAAATTCCGGCCGCGACTCCGCGGCGCTCAAGAGGTCGTGGGCGAAATCGCCGGTATTGGCTCCCTGTTCCACCACCTCAAACCGGGCGGGCCGCTCCAGCCGCTCCCACATTTCCTCAAATTGCACGGCCAGCAGCCGTCCAAAGAGTGGGCCGACACTGACGCTGGTCATGAAATCGCCGCCTCGCCCGATGGCCGCCCTGCCGCTGGCGTAATAACCGTGGGCCGGGTCGTACAGCGCTCGCTCCATGAACTGCCGGAACGGGATCGGACCCGTGCGGGCGATTTCGGTTTGGAGGATTTCAGCGAGGTCAGGCATCGGAGACCCTTTTACCCGGAATGAGGCGCAGATGGACAGAAGAGAATCCGTTTCCTGATTTTCAGGCGCACGGTTTTCATGGAACTTCGCGCTGGGAGATGCTCTACTGTGGGGGAATGTGGTTTGAACCGCCTCACCGAACACCGTTTTACTGCCGCGCCTGGTTTCTCACGCTCGTGATGCTTGGGGTCGCTTTGGCCCTGGTGGGGCTGGTTGGGTTTTCTTATTTGCAGCAGGTTTATGGTTCCAAGGCCGATGCGCTCGATCTGAGGCGTCTCCAGGACATGGAAACCGCCAGCATCGTCTTCGATCGCAACGGCCAGCAGCTTGGCAAGATCTACATTCAAAACCGGGACACCATTTCGTTGAAGGATATGCCGGCAGGGATCGTCCCCGCGCTGATCTCGGCCGAGGACAATCGGTTTTGGCAGCATCATGGAGTCGATTACATCGGCATGGCGCGCGCTTCACTGAAAAACTGGCAGGCGGGCAAAATCCGGCAGGGGGCTTCCACGGTCACCCAGCAACTTGCCCGCAATAGCTTTCCAGACGCTCTGCCCAGCAGCGACCGCAGCTTTCATCGCAAGGTGCTCGAAGCGTTTGTCGCGCAACGGATCGAACGGAATTTCACCAAAGAACAAATCCTCGAGTCGTATCTGAACCGCGTTTATTTCGGGGCCGGATTTTATGGGATCGAAGCCGCCGCGCGCGGTTATTTCGGCAAACCGGCCCGGCAGTTGGATGTCTCCGAATGCGCGACGCTGGCGGGGATGTTGCGCAGCCCCAACAAACTCTCCCCCTGGCGCAACCGCAAGGCGTGCCTGGAGACGCGGGCGTTTGTGCTGGGCCGGATGCTGGAATTGGAATGGATCAAGCAGCCCGAGTATGACAGCGCGATGGCCGAGACGCTGGCGGTCAAAAACCGCAGCACGATTTTTAGCGAATCGTATGCCGTTGAATTTGTCCGCCAGCAGGTGACGGGGTTGCTGGGTGAAGATGAGAGCGTTTATGGCGACGGGTTTCGGATTTACACCACGCTCGATGCCCAACTGCAAAAAGCGGGCGAGGATGCGCTGAAGACCCGGTTGGAGGAGGTCGAGCGCCGCAGCGATTTCAACCACCCGACCTACGCCCAATATGACGCTCTTTACCGCGCCCGGCGCAAGCAGCCTACGAACGAGCCGCTGCCGATGCCCGCTTATCTGCAAGGGGCGCTTTTCGCCCTCGATAACACCAGCGGCGGCGTGCTGGCGCTGGTGGGTGGACGCGATTTCTCCCACAACCAATACAACCGCGCGTTGTTGGCGAATCGCCCTGCCGGAACCGGTTTCCTCCCGATTGTTTACGCGGCGGCGTTCGAGAAGGGGATTTTTCCCGGCAGTGTGTATCAAGACATGGCGATGGATAATCGCCAGGTGATGATCGGCGGAATGACGGGCATCCTCGGAGAATGGGGGCCGGAGACGGCGGACAACCAGTATGAGGGCCCCATCACCGCGCACAACGCCTTGGTCAAATCCAAGAATGCCGCCACGGTGCGGCTCGGCATGGCCACGGGGCTCGACGCCGTGGTGGCGCTTTCCAAGAAAGCGGGCATCGACAGTGAGTTGCGGCGGTTTTCCTCCACCTACCTCGGCAGCAGCGAAGTGACCTTGGAGGATTTGACGCTTTCCTACTCAATGTTCCCCGGCAAAGGCGAGCGGCCCGCCAAGGCGTTTATCGTCCAGCGCGTGGAACGCAAAGATGGCAAGCTGGTGTATCAACGCGACCCGGTGCAGAGAGTCCCTGTGATTGCCCCGACCACGGCTTACGAAGTCCACTCCGCGCTCGCCGAATCCCTGGAACGGGGGACCGCCGACAAGGCGTTTACCCGGTATGGGCTCAAGAAAACGCCGGTCGCGGGAAAAACCGGCACGGCGTATAACTTCACCGACGTTTGGTTCGTCGGCTACTCCAGCGCGGTCACCTGCGGGGTGTGGGCCGGGTTTGACAACCCGACGCCCATTTACAAAGGGGCTTTCTCCAACGAAATCGCCCTGCCGATCTGGATCGATTTCATGAACGCCAGCTTCCGGTCGTTCCCTCCCGAGGAAATTGCCAGGCCGCGCGGGCTACAGAAATATGCTATTTGCAGCGTCACCGGGCAGTTGGTAACGGACAAGTGCGTGGAGAGCACGCCGAACCCCGCCGGGGGGGAGCCGATCGAGCACCCGACGGCCACCAGCGAATGGGGCACGCCGGAGCAAGCCCCAAAGGTTGCGTGCGAACTGCACAGCGGCACCAAGAGCAACGTCAAAGAGTTGCCGCCCGAAGAGCCGAATATCCCCCGGGTTGAACTGGCGGTGGACCCGAGTGTCTTCACTCCGGTGCACCTGAAGTCCAACACCGTCGTTGGCGAGGACCCGTTCCACGCAGTGAAGAACGGCGTGGTTGCGCTACCACCCCCGGTGGAAGATGGAGCTCCCAATCCTGCTCCTGGACCTTCGGACAAAGTGGTGCCCGCCCAAAAAGCAGGCACGCTCGATACCCAGCAAATCGATGATCCGGCGATCCAACTGGATGCGCCCCCGGCGATCAAGTTTTAGGATCGCGGCATCCTCAGCATCTTGCGTGGTGGATCGGCCGCTCCGCGGGCGATTTTCAGATTCACCCGGAAAGTTGGTCCAGATAAGTCGAGACTTCTTTGGCCCGGAGGGCCTGGGGAAATAAGCCGGTGGTGCAAGCCACCGGAATGCGTGCCATTGCATTCGCCCCGGAGGGGCGGCGGACAAGGGTTTCCCCGTACCGATGCTTTGGCAGATATGCCTGGACGCTGCGAACTGATTTGTTTGCAGCGCCCACTCCCGGAATCGCGCGCGGAGCGCACGATCCACCTTTCGGACGGCAACGGGGTACCCTCCCTGCCGTGCGATTTGCGCACGGTGTTTTTTTAAACGCGCGGAATTATTCCGCGAGGATCGCTTCGGTCGGGCAGGCCGCGAGGCAAGCGCCGCAGTCGATGCACAGTTCGGGGTCGATCGTATACGGGTTGCCTTCGGAGATTGCTCCCTGGGGGCATTCGTCTTTGCAAGAGCCGCAAGCGGCGCATTTGTCGGTGATTTTGTAAGCCATAACAGAGAGATGTTTAATCTATACCTGCGGCTCCCGGCTTAGCCAAAATTGGCTTTCTTTCGATTATTCGTGTCAATTCCTCCTTTGTTCTTTATTATGTTTTCTTATGCCTTTTCGCACGCTCGGTCTCGGACCCCTCATTTTAAAAGCCCTCCAAGAAGCGGGCTACACGGAGCCTACGCCCATCCAGGCGGCGGCCATTCCTCCCATTATGGAGGGGCACGACCTCATCGGGATCGCGCAGACGGGCACCGGTAAAACGGCGGCGTTTGTGCTCCCCATCCTCGCCAAACTGATGGGCATCACCGGCGGCGGCAACAAACCGGGGATCCGCACGTTGATTCTTGCGCCCACGCGGGAATTGGCGGCGCAGATCGAGGAAAACGTCCGCGCCTATGCCAAACACCTGCCGTTTCGCATGGCGACCGTCTTTGGCGGGGTCGGCGAGCGCCCGCAGATCGAAGCATTGCGCGCCGGAGTGGAACTGATCATCGCGACGCCCGGGCGTCTGCTCGATTTGATGCAGCAACGGCACGGCGACTTCACCGGCCTGCAATACCTCGTGCTCGACGAGGCGGATCGGATGCTCGATATGGGATTTCTGCCGGACATCCGGCGCATTGTGCGAGCGATGCCCAAAAAACGGCAGACGCTGCTTTTCTCCGCCACCCTTTCCAAGGAAATCGAGGCGCTCACCCATGAGTTCCAGCATGCGCCCAAGGTGGTGGAAATCGGTCGGCGCGCCAACCCGGCGGAGACCGTTACGCAACTGGTTTACGAGGTTTCCAAACATTTGAAACCGGCGCTGCTGTCGCATCTGCTGCGCGACCCGAGCCTCGACTCCGTGCTTGTTTTCTCGCGCACCAAACACGGCGCGGACCGGATCGCCCGGGCGCTGGAACGGGACGGGATCAAGACCGCGACGCTTCATTCCAACCGCTCGCAAAACCAGCGCATTCGCGCGCTCAAGGATTTCAAGGCCGGCACCGTGCGGGTGCTCGTCGCGACGGACATTGCCGCGCGGGGGATTGACGTGGACGGCATTTCCCATGTGGTCAATTTCGATTTTCCGATGCACTCCGAGGATTACGTCCATCGCATCGGCCGCACCGGTCGGGCCCAGCAGATCGGCGATGCCATCAGCTTTGTCACCGACGAGGATCGCGGGCCGTTGCGCACGCTGGAGCGGTTTATCGGTCGTGGCATTGTCCGCAAGCGGGCCGAAGGGTTCAACTATGCGGCACCCGCCCCACAGCGCGCCAGCGACGAGGGCGAACGCCGGGGCGGACAAGGTGGAGGCGGAAGGGGAAATCCCCGGGGCGGCAGATCGCAAGGACCACGCGACGAATCAGGCGCCCGCAGGCCCAGCCGGGAAAGCGGCGGCAGCCAACGCAGCGGCGGTGGCGGTTCGCGCGGCGGCAAGGGCGGCAGCGGAAAAGGAGCCAGTGTGCCCAGCGTGCGCGTCCCCGGCGGCATGACGTGGAGCCCGCGCCGCGGGTAAGCCGTTGCCGGCCCAAAGTTCTCAAGAGACAGGATGAACAGGAGTTTGCGTCCTGATTCATTTTGTGGATTCGTTAGCAGCGGAGCCGCGAAGGGCTTAGACAGGATGAACAAGATTGACATGATTTACAGGATTTTTTGAATCGGGCGCTACAGATGCTCACGCGCCTTTGCTGGCTACAGACGTAATCCTGATAATCCTCAAAATCTTGTTAATCCTGTCTAAATTGCCGAGGCAGCCAAGCAGATTACCCCGTCGGCAGACAGCGTCGCACATCCCAGCCGTTGGCCTCCAGCAGCGCCTCGGCTTCATCGCGTCCGATGCCACGTAGCGCACTCACAAGGCGGATCGCCCGGTCGCGCAATTTGGCGTTCGTGACGCTTACCCCGGCCATCAGGTTGCCGCGCACTTTACCCAGCCGCACCATGACGGCGGTGGAAAGGATGTTGAGCGCGCATTTGGTGGCAGTGCCTGCTTTGAGCCGGGTGGAGCCGGTCAGGATTTCAGGGCCGGTGGCGAGGTCGATCTCGACATCCCACGGGGGGCCGTCGCTGCGCCGGGCTGGATTGCACGCCAGCAGAATCGTGCGCGCACCGAGTTTGCGCGCCTGGTGCAATGCCCCGAGCGTGAACGGCGTGCGCCCGCTGGCCGCGATACCGCACACGACATCGAGCGCTCGCACTCCGCGTTCAACGACAGCATGCGCCCCGGCTTCCCTCTGGTCTTCGGCTCCTTCCACCGAGCGGTAGAGCGCCCCCACGCCCCCCGCCATGATGGCTTGCACCATCTCGGGGTCGGCTCCAAAGGTGGGCGGAATTTCGCTGGCGTCGAGCACGCCGAGCCGTCCGCTGGTCCCCGCGCCGACATAAAACAAACGGCCGCCCTTGCGCAAGGCGTCGGTGATGAGTTCGATGGCGGCGACGAGATGCATGCGCGCACCGGTCAACGCTTCGGGCACGCGATTTTCTTCGGAGATGAACAGATCGACGATTTCGGGTGTGGACATGAGATCAAGCCCTGTCGAAAGCGGGTTGACCTGTTCGGTGAGCGCCACGGCCATTTCGGTGAGGTCCAACTCCGTTTCCATCGGCTGCGGCGTTTCCATCCCGCGTGTGGCGAGCCAGATGGAGCCCGTCGCGCCCGATTCCTCGCAGACGCTGACGCGGGCTTTGGGATAAGTCTGCGCGAACCGGCGATAAAACAGCTCCGCGTATTCGGGATGATGCAAGAACAGCCCGCCTTGAAGTTTGATTTCCGGCAACTCTTCAAACCCGAGCCGTGCGATCGTTGCGCACGCTCCTTCGGCCAGCGCGTAAGCCCCGTTCTCCAGGATCGCGCTCATTTCGGCATCCCCCCGGGCCGCCGCATCAAAAACGACGGGAGCCAGTTTGGCGACCGCCATTTTGTCCGCTTCGGCAGCCCAGCTCACCAGTTCTTCCAGCCGGTTGAGTGCCAGGGCGCTGAGGATGTTCTCGCAGGGTCGCGTCACGCGCCGGGTCAAATCGTATGCCCAGAGCACATGCCGCAGCGCTTGCACTGCGAGGTGATAGCCGCTGCCGATATCTCCCAAAAGCTGGCCCCAGCCCCCCGCTTTTTCGTAATGGCCTGCGCGGCGTCCCGTGATGGCCGAGCCGGTCCCGGCGATGACCGTGACCCCATCCGCACCCCCAAAGGCCGCGGCAAAACCGGATTCACGGTCGCTCCCCACCGCCAGTTGCGCCTGTGGCCAGACCCGGGTGGCACACGCCCGCAATCGCTCGCGATCCGCCGCCGTCGCGCAGCCCGCCAGGAAAGCTCCGACATGGGTGGCATCCGAAGGCAGGACGCGAAAAAGCTCCTCCAAAAAAGCGTCGGTAACCAAGCGAAGATTGGAGGCCGGGAGTACGCCGCTGCGCACTGGCGAGCCGGATTCGTCTGCGTAAAGCCATTCCGTCTTGGTTCCGCCACCTTCGATCCCCAGGACACGTTTCATAAAGGCAAAAAATTTTACCGAAAGACCAATCTGCCCCCAAAAGTGCGTTCCGGCAAGGGTTGGGATATTCCTTCTTTGCGTCTTTTGCGGCTTTGCGCGCGACCAAACCTTAAAGCGCCGCGAGTTTGCACGCCTGCAAGTCGAGCTTGCCGTTGGCGAGCACAGGGATGGCCGGGAGGCGCTTGGCGACCCGCGGAATCCAGAGCGCGGGCACTCCCATTGCGAGGAGCTTGGTGCGGAGCGCGGGGAGGTCGATCTCCAGGGTGGCCAGAAGCAGGATGGCTTCACCTTTGGCGGGGTCGGGTATTCCGATAATACAGAGTGTGCGCACGTCTTCGCCTCCGCCGCCGAGCGCTTCGCAAATCTTCGCTTCCATCGTCTCGTGCGGGACCATTTCGCCGCCGATTTTTGAGAACCGCGCAATGCGCCCCTCGATGTAGAGAAATCCGTCCTCATCAAAGCGCGCGAGGTCGCCGGTCTTGAACCAGCCGTCCACGAGGACTTCGGCGGTGCGGTAGGGATCATTGAGATAGCCTTCAAAAATGTTCGCCCCTTTGACCCAGAGCATCCCGGTTTGATGCAGCGAGAGGAGCTTGCCGGTTTCGGGATCGCGAATCTGACCGGCGATGCCGGGGGCGAGTTTGCCGACGGAACCGGGCCGCGAGGAAGGCTGCACCTGGTCGTCGGGCTTATGTTTGGGCGGTTCGGGGAGATTGACGGCGGCGACGGGCGCGGTTTCGGTGAGCCCGTAGCCTTCGAGCACCTCTTTGCCGAAACGGTCGTGAAAAGCGTTCGCCACATCGCGCGGAAGCTTTTCTGCGCCGGTGATGACAAGCTCCACGGAGGCGAGCTGTTCCGGGGTGGCTTTGCGCAAATAGATGCGCAGAAAGGTGGGGGTCGAGAGCAACACTGTGACCTTGTGTTTCTGGATTAACTCCGCGTTTTTCTCGGCATCGAGCGGGTTCGGATACGTGATCATGCGGATCCGTTCGATGAGGGGATACCAGAGGGTGACGGTGCAGCCGAACGAATGGAAAAACGGGAGCGAGGCGAGGAGGCCATCGTGGGGTCGCAGGTTCAGGAGTTCGGCGAATTGGGAGACGTTGGCGAGCAGGTTGCGATGGCTCAAAACGACGCCTTTGGGTTCGCCGACACTGCCACTGGTGAAGAGCACAACGGCTTCTGCGTGGTCGCCCCGTTTGGGAATGCCCAACACCGGTGCGAGCACCCACCACGGCGCGACCGCAACGATGGCTCGCCAAAGCGCGATCTGCGGCTTGAGCGGCGGGAGCAACTCGTCGAGCAAATGGACGTTGGGAGGCGTGGGCAGGTCGCTAAACCTGCTTAACACGGGTTCGGCGGTGATGAGGTCGTGCAAGTCGCCGATGCGAATGGCGGCTTCCATTGCGGAACGTCCGGCGGTGAAGTTCAGGTTCACGGGGACTTTGTTGGCGAGCATCACCGCGAGATTTGCGATGACGGCACCGCGTCCCGGCGGGAGCATGATGGCGATCCGTTTTTTCGGGCAACGCGCGGTGATTTGCCGGGCCAGCACAATGGCAACCGCGAGCACCATGCCGCGACTCATCCGGGAGCCGTCCATGCCGTCGATAAGCACGGTTTCAAATTGGTGGTGTTTGAGCCCGCGCAAACAGGCCAGGGCCAGGTGCCCGTTCAAGAGCGGGCGCTGCTGGTAGGCCGCTTCGCCGAGTTCAAGCATCCGCTGCCGGACGAGGGCGATGTCGGCGCAATCGTGCGCGAGCGGCTTGCCGAAAAGGATGGTGACGGGATAGGGAATGCGCTTGGGGAATTTCCGAAAAAAGCGGCCTCCCTGGAAGGAGAAGATGGAGCCCCAAAGTTGATCGAGCCAAACCGGGATCACCGGGCACTCAGCAGCATGGGCGATCAGTTCGTAACCGCGTCGCAACCGCAGCAGCATCCCGGTGCGGGAAAGTTCGCCTTCGGGAAAGATGCAGACGATTTCCCCGGCCCGGATGAGCGCGGAAGCTTCGCGCAAGGCGTCCTTGGCTTTGCGTGCGGTGATCGGGATGGCTCGCAAAAGCCGGAAGATCGGGTTAAAAAGACGGTTCCGATAAATCGGCTCGTAGACGAGGAACCGGATCGGACGCGGGCACGCGGCCTGCAACAAAATGGCGTCCACCCAGGAGACATGATTGGGCAGCAACAAGCAACCGCCTTTGGGCAGGTTTTCGAGTCCCGTGAGGTGGAGCCGATAAACCGTGCGCACGAGCAGTTCGAGGAACTTGAGCATGGGGCTCTTGCGGTGCATGGAGCGCAACGTTTAACGATTTACACTCGCACGGTCGAGCAGGGATTGCAGGGGGGAAGTGTCACACGGAGACACGGAGAAAGAATGATTTCTCCAACTCTGTGTCCTCTGTGTCTCTGTGTGAGATAATCCGCGGCTAACTCAAATTCGCCAGACACGCCGCGATGAATCCCTTGAAGAGCGGGTGCGGCTGGTTGGGCTTGCTCTGGAATTCAGGATGGAACTGGCAAGCGAGATACCACGGGTGATCTCTCAGTTCGATGATTTCCACGAGGGTGCCGTCAGGCGAGGTGCCGCTGATGACAAAACCTTTCTCGGTCATTGCGTCTTTGAAGGCCGGGTTGAATTCAAACCGGTGGCGGTGCCGTTCGGTGATCTCGCTCTGGCCATACACTTTGTGGGCGCGAGTGCCTTCGATGATTTTTGCAGGCCAGGTGCCGAGGCGCATTGAGCCGCCTTTTTGCGTGACCTCCTTTTGCTCGTCGAGCAGCGAGATCACCGGGTGGGTGCTTTGCTCGTCAAACTCGGTGCTGTTGGCGTCGGCAAAACCGCAGACGTTGCGCGCAAATTCGATCGTGGCGATCTGCATCCCGAGGCACAGGCCGAGGTAGGGAATGCCTTGCTCGCGGGCAAACTGGGCGGCGCGGATTTTGCCCTCGATCCCCCGGTCCCCGAAGCCGCCGGGAACGAGGATGCCGGCGACATCGCTCAGGTCGGATTCCTGCACCGTCTCGGCGTCCACGCGGACGAGGTCAATGCCGCAATCGTTGGCGGCAGCAGCGTGCGTGAGCGATTCGTAGATGCTCTTGTAAGCGTCCTGAAGCTCGATGTATTTGCCGACAACGGCGATCTTGACGCGCTTTTTCGGGCTGATGATCCGTTGGACAAATTTCTTCCACTTGGCCATGTCGGCCGTCGCCGCGGCGCGTTTACCGAGGCCGAGCAGGTCGACGACGGTGTTGTCCAGGCACTCCTTTTGGAGCATGAGCGGCATTTCGTAAATCGTGTGGTCCACGTCGCGCGCTTCCACGACGGCTGCCAGCGGGACGTTGCAAAACATGGAGAGCTTCTGGCGCACATCGTCGCCGAGCGGATGTTCGCACCGGCAGACGAGCACTTGCGGTTGCAGGCCGATCTCGCGCAGCTTGGCGATGCTCTGCTGGGAAGGTTTGGTCTTTAACTCGCCCGCCGCCTTGATGAACGGCACGAGGGTGACGTGCATGATCAGAGCGTTTTGCGGGCCGACTTCCAGGATGAATTGGCGGATGGCTTCGAGGAACGGCAGACCCTCGATGTCGCCGGTGGTTCCGCCGATTTCGGTGATGAGCACATCGCACGGCTGCTCTTTTTCCAACTGGCGCAGGCGGTTCTTGATCTCGTCGGTGATGTGTGGAATGACCTGTACGGTGTTGCCGAGGTAATCGCCCCGGCGCTCTTTATCGAGGACATTCTGGTACACCTGGCCGCTGGTGAGGTTGTTGTTGCGGGTGAGCACGCATTTGGTGAAGCGCTCGTAATGGCCGAGGTCGAGGTCCGTTTCCGCGCCGTCATCGAGCACATACACTTCGCCGTGCTGGAACGGGCTCATCGTGCCGGGATCGACATTTAAATAAGGATCGAACTTCTGGAGGACGACGCGCAGGCCGCGGTGTTCAAGCAACGTGCCGAGCGAGGCGGCTGCAAGGCCTTTGCCAAGTGAACTGACCACGCCGCCGGTGACAAAGATGTATTTCATAAAAGGGTTCTGGGCAGCTTACGCGGATTTCAGACGTTTTGAAGCCGGGAGTGAAAGGATTTTTTCCACCGCCGCGACATCGGCCGGGACATCGACCCCGACGGAGGCGTGTTTGGTGATGAGCACCCGGATGCGTGCCCCGTTTTCCATGGCGCGCAATTGTTCAAGCTGCTCGGCTTTCTCCAGCGGCGACGGCTTCCATTTGACAAACTGGAGCAGGAATTTGAGCGAGTAGCCGTACAGCCCCTGGTGCCGGTAGAAAGGTAGCGCGTTGCACACATCCCGCACGTAAGGGATGGGGCTGCGCGAAAAATAAAGCGCGTTGCCGGCTTGATCGAGAACGACTTTTACGGCGTTCGGATTATGCACATCGTCGCTGGGGGCGAAAGCATTGGCGGCGGTGACCATATCGAGCTTGGGATCGGCGAGGAGCGTTTTGGCCAGCCGATTAAGCAAGGTGGGATCGACGAGCGGTTCGTCTCCCTGAACATTGAGCACGTGGCTCGCCCCTTTGAGTTTTTGCGCAACCTCGGCGATCCGGTCGGTGCCGCTCCGGTGCTTGGGTGAAGTGATGGAGACTTCCGCGCCGAAGCCGAATGCGGCTTCGGCGATGCGCATATCGTCGGTGGCGACGATCACCCGGCTGATGCTTTTGGCCCGCAAAGTGCGCTCCCAAACGTGCTGGATCAGCAGTTTACCCGCAATGCGGTAAAGCGGTTTGCCGGGGAACCGGGTGGACCCCCAGCGGGCGGGGAGAATGGCGACGACGCTTTTAGGGGCGGATGGCATCGGTATTCTGTAAGACGACATCCGCCGCTGCGGCAATATCTTTCACAATAAAATCCGGGGCGGGGTCGAGCGATTGACTGGCTGTTTGGGTTCCGTAGCCGGTTTGGACGAGGATCGTGCGGGTGCCCGCGCGTGCGCCGCAGGTGATGTCGGCGGCTTTGTCGCCCACGAACCAGGAGCGTGCGAGGTCGATCCCAAGATCGCGCGCAGCTTCCAGCACCATGCCCGGTTCGGGCTTGCGCCGGGGCGAGGGAGTGGGCGGGGCCTCCGGGCAGAAGTAGCTGGCGGCGATTAGGGAAGAAGGGGAGATGGGGAGACGCGGAGACGCGGAGAGAGTGGGTTCGGCGTTTTCTCCGCGTCTCCGCGTCTCCGCGTCTCCGCGCCTCTCTTCAAGCTGCCGCAACAACTCCGCTTCAACGGCGCGGTATGTCGCTTCGCTCAACCCCCGGCTCTTCGCTTTGAACCCTTCGGGTTCGCCGGTTTGTTTCTCCTCTCCTGAGTTCCTGAGTTCCAGATGCTCTTTTCCTGATTTCCTGATTTCCTGATAAACCTCTTCCTGAGTTCCCAGTTGCCGCAACAACTCCGCTTCAACGGCGCGGTATTGCGTTTCCGTGAGCAACCCGCGCCCGATGCCGCTTTGGTTGGTGATGACCACGCACAAGTAGCCGCGTTCAACGAGCCGCCGCAACGCCGCAGCCGTGCCCGGAAAGAGCCGCACGAGCGCGGGGTCGGAGCAATAATGCACCTCCTCCATCAGGGTGCCGTCGCGGTCCAAAAATACGGCGGGACGCAGAGTGGCGGCAGGGTGGCTCATTGGGAAGGAGGGATTGTCGCGCAAAGAACGCAAAGGACGCAAAGCAAATTAAACATAAAAGCCCCGCTTTTTAGAGTGGTTTGTGAGGTCCTTCGCTTCGCTCGGGATGACACGCGTTGAGAGCGTGCCTTTTTTTTCTGACCTTTGCGGCTTTGCGCGAGCACCCTTATGCGAAGCTCTCCGACAGCTCCGGTGGCGAGAGTGTGGCGGTGCCGAGTTTGCCGACGACAACGCCTGCCGCATGATTGGCAATGATGGCCGCCTCGGTGGGGCTCGCTCCCGCGCAAAGCGCGAGCGTGAACAGCGCGATCGTCGTGTCGCCCGCGCCGGAAACGTCATACACCTCCCGGGCTCGCGTCGGGATGTGGAAAGGGGCGGCGTTGCGTTGGAAAAGCATGATCCCTTGTTCGCTTAAAGTGACGAGGAGGCTCTCGGTGCCCCAACGCTCCAGGAGCGTTTGCCCGGCGTGGAGCAAGGCGGTGTCGGCCATGGCCGGTTCCACGGGATCGGTCACGGCCAGTCCGGCCGCGGCAAAGGCTTCGCTGCGGTTGGGCTTGATGGCGGTCACGCCGCTCCAGGCAAGGTGATTGTGCGGGTTGGGATCGACCGTGACGATTTTCCCTGCGGCCCTGGCCTTGGTCACGAGGGCGTTGACGAGTTCCTGGTTGAGCAGCCCCTTGGCGTAATCCTCAATAATAATTCCATCGATCTGGTCCAGAAGCATGTCGAATTTTTCGAGCGCCTGCGCGGTCTGGAGGGGGGTAAGGCCGGTTTTCTTTTCGCGGTCCACCCGGACGACTTGCTGGTTGCGGGCGATGATGCGCGTTTTGACGATGGTTTTATAGGCCGGGTCTTCCACCAGGCAGTCGAGCCGGATTCCTTCGCCTTCCAGCAAACCTTTGAGCTGGGTGGCATGCGCATTCGTGCCGATGAGCCCGAGCAGGTGCACATCCTTGGAAAATTCTCGCAGGTTGCGCGCGACATTGGCCGCGCCCCCGGGGTAGCTGGTTTCCCGGTCCACTTCCACCACCGGCACCGGCGCTTCGGGCGAGATGCGCTTTACGCGGCCCCAAATGAATTCATCGAGCATGATGTCGCCAACGACCAGGAGCGACAGGTCGGGAAAACGGTCGGCGATTTGCTGAAAACGGGAGAGGTTCATGAAAAAAACAGGAAAGGTTTATCCGCGGACCGCCTTGCTGCGTCGCAGCTTCTTACCCACGAAGCGCAGCGAAGTCAATATGCGGAGCCCTAAGAAGCTGTCTAAAAATTGGGAGCGGGGTGCGTTGCAGCAGGTTTTGGGGTTGGCCAAGGCGGTGAGGAGGGAGCAAATCTGACGGTCTGCGACCGACGCGCAACGCAGGCCAGCGCCAAAAGATGCGCAACCCAAAGGGCAAGAGCCAGCGTGACGCTGGACCCCTTTCGCGCAAGAGGTGTAAACGGAATTTGAATAAAGGCAGGCTACTCTCAGAAACCCTGGCACCGATTCACGGGAGATCACCCGCAAGTATTTCAAGCCGGGGATTGATCCGGTGAAGGCAGTGCGGCGCGGGAGAAGCCGAGGCAAAAAAAGACCCAGTGAGAAAAAATGGCGGATCGGGTTGCAAATTTGCGGATACTACTTTGTTTTACAAAGTGTTCTGCCTTGCTTTATGCAGTCGCTCGTTGGCCGATGATTTCTTCAAAAACGCGCTGCAATTCCGCCAGCCGCACCGGTTTGGATAGAAAGGCAGCCGCACCGGACTCCACGACAAACGGGTGGTCGTTGTGAAGGGTGCCCGAAATCAAAATGATCCGCACCTCGGGGCGTCGGGACAGGATATGACGGCATGCGGTCAGCCCGTTGAGCTTGGGCATGGCGATGTCCATCAGAATGACGTCCGGCTCGAACTGGGCCGCGCTCCTGAGCACATCCACCCCGCCCGTAGTTACCGTGGAGACGATGGCGCCGTTGCAGTGACGCAAATACGAGGCCATGGCACAAGCCAGCTCGCGATCATCATCTGCAATAAGCAATCTCACACGGATGACAACAGAAACTTCCGTGCCAGAGTTGAAAAATAGTGGTATTCTTTTCAAAGAAATCCGGCGGGCGATGCAGGTCTGCCCCTCCCGCTGGAACCGTTACCCATTTGTATGAAAGCGCTCACCCAATTTGCCGGCCTCTTTGAGAAAATGTTGGCCCGGATGCCCGCGGCGATCCGGAAACCGGTGGAACGCGAATGGCGCCCCCTTCAGGAGTTGTTCCTTCGTCGGCGTGCCCCAAAACTCCTGGTGATCAGCCTGCCGGGATTGGCGGCGGACCGATGGATTCGCGAGGTTTTCCAGATGGACCAGGGGAAAACCGAAGCTGCCAGTCCCCCCTGGTTCAGCTATCGCCATCGGGGGACGCTCGATTATGCCGTGGTGGAGAGCGAAAAAGCGGCCCGCGAAGCCTTGCTCCGCGCCGAACCGGATCTTTTTCTCTATCTCTCCACCCACGAGACCCCGGTTTGGGCCGAGCTTCGGGGGGGGCGACCGATGGTGCATGCGGATTTTGGGGAGCCGCGCGGGGTGGTTTTGGCCGCCCTCTCCCAGGCGCTTCCCCTGGAGGCCCGGTTGGAATTTGCCCGAGTGAGCGGCGAGCCGTCGGCGCAGATCGAGATCGCCGCCATGCTTACCCGCTCCACAACGGCAATTTGCGCGGCCATCGGTGCCCAGCCGATCCCGCTGGCCGACTTCCCGATCCTCACCTCGCTTCAAGTTTCCATGGTCGCAGGGATTGTCTTTACGACCGGCCGGGAATGGAGCGTGAAACTGGCGCGCGATTTTCTGGGAGCGCTGGGGGTGAATATTGGGACGGGCTTTCTCCTGCGGGAGGGAGCACGCGCGGCGGTGAAGCTCCTGCCGGGCTGGGGCAATGCCATCTCGGGGGCAATCGCCGGGGCCGGGACCTATGCCATTGGCCGCGCCGCAAGCGCCTATTTCATTGAAGGGCTCTCCCTGGCGGAAGCGCGCCACCGCTTTAAGCTGCTCAAAAGGAGCAAGCCCAAAGAATGAATGGCGGGGGATGGCACTCCACGCTTACCCCACCTGTGATTCTTCATTGGAAAAAGGGCAAGCTTCGTCCATCTTTGCCTCCATCGTGAAGATCGCCTCCCAGAAAAAGCCCCAAACGCCCAAGCCCACCCCGGAGAAAATCGCTTCCGGGCTCACCCGCGCCGATCTTCTGCGGATCGTGGGGTTGATGCTCCTTGCGGTGGTTTGCTGGTGCACGATCACCGGGCGCACGAACGGGGCGGCGTGGCAGGTGCCGCTCGAATACGGCCAGAAGGGAGCGGATGGGGATGCCACCGGGGTGCTCGCAGCCATCAAGGCCGGTTCGGAGGGGGAGTTCACCCCGTTTTTAATCAAGAATATCTCGCGGATGGGTGCGCCGTATAATGCGAACTGGAGCGACAATCCGATCACCGAGGAATGGCAATATTTTCTGCCGGGCGTGCTGGCCCGGTGGATCGGCGTGTTTGCGGCGGCCAATTTCGCTGTCCTGCTGGCGCAGGTGCTTGCGTGCATTTGCTTTTACCTCGCGGCCCGGCTCTCCGGCTGCAAATGGGAGTGGTCGTTCGCAGGCGGCATCGCTTTTGGGTTCGCCCAGTTTGCGCTGGCCCGCTCGGTGCACCATTTGATGGTGGTCAACTACTGGCATATCCCGTTTTGCCTTTTGATCGCGGGATGGATCACCCGCAATGAAATGGGCGAATTCCGGGGGGGGCGCTATCTCTTCGCGGTCCTGGCGAGTTGGGTCATCGGGATGCAGCATCCGTATTACACGAACATGTTCCTGCAACTCACGTTGCTCGGGGCGTTCTACCAATATTTCCGGCAGGGATGGAAACCGGTGCTCCAGGCGGGAGGGATCGTGGCGGCGGCGGCGTTCGGCTTTTTCTTGATGAACCTCGATACGTTCGTCTACCGGTTCCTGCACGGGGCGAACAACGGCGCGGTGGTTCGCCCCTACATCTGGCTGGAACTTTCGGCGCTGAAATTCATGGATTTGCTCATTCCGCCCCCCGATCACGCGCTGTTGGGCGGGCTCGGCGAGGCGTACTACAAAATAGTGGCCTTCCCGGGGGAAGTCCCGCCATCGTGTTATTTGGGATTATTGGGGATCGGGTGCCTCATCTGGCTGGCGGTCGTCTCAGCGCGCCGATTACTGGTGCAACCGGGCCGCAATCTGCCTTTGGAAGCCTGGCAGGTGCTCTGGATTCTCGCCTACTCGGTCGTGGGCGGGCTCAACTGCCTGGCGGGCGTTTTGGGCATCACGCTCTTTCGCTCCTCCACCCGGTTTTGCATTTTCATCCTGCCGATCCTCCTGCTCTTCGCCCTCAAACGGCTATCCAGAAAACCGTTGGATCCGGAAGTGCGCGTTGTGTTGGCCGGACTATGCGTTTTGCTGGCGCTGTGGGATCAAACCCCGCCGATGGCCAGCGACGCAAAGATCGCTGAGGATGCGCGGTTGGTCGATTCGGACCGGGCGTTTGCGCAACAAATGGAAGCGCGTCTGCCCAAAGGTGCGATGGTCTTTCAATTGCCCCTCATGGAATACCCGGAGTCGCCCGCTCCCGGGATGCCTTCCTACGATCACGTCAAAGGGCGGTCGTGGACAGAGTGGCCGCAGCACCTCGGCTCCTCCTTCCCGGAGGTGGTGCATGCTTTGGAGAGCTTCGGGTTTGCCGCTGTTTATGTGAACCGAAACGGATTTGGGCAGGACAAGGGGGCTGGGTTGTTGCAAAGCTTCCGCAATCTCGGTTATACAGAGGTGATCGAAAGCAAAGCGGGCGACCTCTTTTGCATCCTGATCCATGCCGACCCCCATCCGCGGCTGCCCGCAGGGACGGTGGAATAATCTCCAAAACCCATGCTGATCTCCCTCATCCTCCCGGTTTACAACGAGTCCGAGAATATCGCCCACCTCTGGGAACGTCTGAAGGAGACGATCGCCGGGATGAACGAATATCGGTTTGAAGCCGTGTTCGTGGACGACGGGAGCTACGACAGCACCGTGGAAGAGATCCAGAAACTCCAGCCGACGGATGCACTCTCTTGGAAGCTCGTCCGGTTCTCCCGCAATTTCGGCCATCAAGCCGCGATTTCTGCCGGGATGCGCCACGCCGAAGGGGAGGCCCACATTCTGCTCGATGCCGATTTGCAAGATCCCCCGGAAATGATTCCCGTGTTTCTGGAGAAATTCCGCGAAGGGTATGACGTTGTGTACGGCATCCGGCAAAACCGCAAAGAGCCGTGGTGGCTGCGGTTCTGTTTCAAGACATTTTACCGGTTGATCAATGCGATTGCCGATCGCCCCATCCCGCTGGATGTCGGTGATTTCGGGTTGATCAGCAAGCGCGTCGCCGGGCTGATTTCCGAGATGCCGGAAAACGACCGGCTGATCCGCGGAATGCGGAGCTGGGTGGGGTTCAAGCAACTGGGCATCCCGTATGATCGACCCGCGCGCTATGCCGGAACTCCCAGCTACAATCTGCGCCGCCTCATTGAACTCGGGTTGGACGGGATTTTCGGGTTTTCAAAAGCGCCGATTCGGGTGGCGCTCTTCACCGGCATGCTGGTCTGCGCGATTGGCGGCATCTACCTTCTGCAAGTGTTGATCTCGTTTGCGATGGGCGGCAGGACGGTGCAAGGCTGGACCTCGCTGATTACGCTCGGCTTCATGTTGGGGGGGGCCAACCTGATCGCCATTGCAATTGTCGGGGAATACGTCTGCCGCATCTATTTCCAGACCAAGAACCGGCCGCTGTACGTGGTGGAAAGAATTGAGGAATCGCCCTCAAGCAAAAAGGCGATAGATCCAGCGGCGTAAAGTATTCTGGACCGGCATCCAGACCGCCAGCCAGGCCCGGACGGAGCGGCTGAGCGGGATGCCGGACGCGCGCGTTCCCGACTGCCCCTGCACCCGGAACGAGCCCAGCGGTTTGCCGCTGAAAACCATGTCGCCGCCGACCAGGAGCCGCAGCCAGAGATCGAGATCGGTGCAGTTCGGCACCTCGATGTTCATCAAAGGGAACCCTTTCAAAGCGGAGGCGCGCAGCAGCACCAGCGACGGCTCGCCAATGAGGTTGGTTCCCGCTCGGAAACAGGCTTCAATGGCTTTCCTGCCGGGGAGGAATCCGTCGGGCAGCCGCTTGGCGGTGAAAAGATACCGGCCTTTTGCATCAATGACTTTTTTGCTGCTCCCGGCGAGCACCGCGGTGGGATGCTTTTGCAACGCGGCAACTTGCAGCGCAAGGCAATCCGGCTCGATTAAATCGTCCGCACAAAGCACCTTGATGAACTCGCCCCGGGCCAACTCGATCGCACGGTTCATGTTGCGCGCCTGCCGGAGCCGCGTTTCGTTGACATAAAGCTTCACGCACGCAGCGGGATTGCGCTTGCGAAAGCCTTCGACGATTTCGCGGGTCCGGTCCTCCGAGGCTTCATCAACGACGATCAATTCCCAGTTCGGATAGGTCTGCGCCAGAAGCGACTGAAGGGTTTCTTCCAAAAACGCTTCGCCGTTATAGACGGGGATGCAGACCGAAACCAGGGGATGCGCATTGTTCATTCGGTGCTCACCTTTGGCGATTGCAGGGCAAAAATCAAGACCGGCAATGCTCTGATTTGCAGTTGTAATACGTCGCTCATAATTTACTTTTGAAGCGCCATTCCCATGTTCCACTCCCTGCCGAGAAAATTTCAGAAGGCCCTTTTTCATTGGCGCCTTCGCCGCTTTCAAGCCGAGGAACTGCCGGGATCGCCCACGGATATTCAACTGGAGCCGACCGTGCGCTGCAACCTGCACTGCATCACGTGCTCGCGGGACACGGTAATCGGTTCGTATAAAAAAACCGATCTGGAACTGACGGAGGTCGACCA
>JAPLTE010000095.1 GCA_026398235.1 Verrucomicrobiota bacterium | reverse complement strand
GAAAGAGCGTTATCTTCGACATCGCTATTGGTGGGCAGTTAACGACCCGGTGCGTCATGGAGAACCAGAGGCATCTTTTCCGCCAGATCACCGGGAAAACCTCAAAAAACTGCGCACTTTCTTGAATGAATCTGATCCAGAGGACCGAATCTTTGCGGCTGAGATTTCCAGAGAACTCGGTGAGTTTGAGAAAGCTGCTGCCCTGCTCGACTTTGAGTTTCCTGAGGACTTCGCCCGTGCTGTGAACCGCATAAAGGAACTCAACGCGGAAAAGGATGTGACCGTTCGCAAGATAAACTGATCCTGTGAAATCTAATCAGTGAAGTCTTGGGGCGAGGTTTCCTCACAATGCCCCACCGCCCCGTGTGAACCGAGCCAAGGCATTGTCGAGGGCCGACTTGCGATAGCGGAGCGCTGCCGATTCGCATATAGGGGATGAGGCCGGATACGCGCCAGTTGTAAAGCTGGCGCACCTTGATCCGGAGGTAATCAGCGGCTTCTTTGTCCGTGAGCAACCGGTCTTCGCTGGGAATGAGAGATGTTTGCATGTTCATAGCACAGATTGCATGTCAACCGCAGGCGAGGGAGCTTCCATCATCAAGACGTTTTCCGGCATATCGGGCATGATCCCGAACCATGCGTTCGCCTGGTTCTTGGTCACGACCTTTCGGTAGTTGCTGAATATCTTCTGCGGCGAGTTGCCCATTTCGAGGCTCACCTTGGCCACGTCCTCGACCATTGCCAGTCGGTAGCTGGCGTAGGAATGGCGCAACCCGTTCACCTTCCACTTGAGTTCTGGGGCGTCGGGATCATTTTCCCGCCGCGCCTTGTCCGCTTTCTTGGCCGTCGTCGAGAACGCTTCCGCCAGGCAGACCGGAAGGCTGTAGCCGAGCACCGATCCCTCCCGCTTCACGAACGGCGCGATCCATGCCTTAAGCGGCTCCAGTATCGGCACCAGCCGCCGGGAAGCCGTCTTGGTCTGGTCGCACCCAAGGTCGATGACGCCTTCCTCCCAATTGAAGTTCTCCCAGTGGAGCCGAAGCAACTCGGCGGAGCGGATGCCGGTGAACGCCCCAAGGGCGATTGCGAGCTTGGGCTGTCCTTCGGCGGCGGCCAGAAGTTCGCCCAATTCCTGCGGCGTGAATATTTGGATCGGCTTGGATTTGAGTTTCGGCTTCTCCAGCCAGCGCGCCTCGGTCTCCCGGTCGCGGGGGAGGTAGCCGCGCCGCCGGGCGAAATTGAAGAGGGTGATGATGAGCCTCCGAAAGTCATTCCGGGTCACGATGCTGGTGGTCAGTTTTCCGAGCCATTCCTCAATGTCGCGCGTACAGATGTGGGCGATGGGCATTTGGAAGTCCCGCGCGACCCGGCGGAGCCGCCATGTGCAATCCTCGATGTAGACCCGGCTGCAGCCGTTAGCCCGCTTGGAGGCGAGGAACTCGTCCATCACCTGGGTCACGGTGCGCTGCATGTCGGGACGGATGGAGTTATGGAGGTAGAACTCGACCGCCTGCCGGAGCGTGCCGGTTTGCCCGAGTTGGTTCACAACATCGGCGTATTCACCCGCCACGACGTGGACCGGGGTTCCGAGTGGCCCGAGCCGCCGGAGCGCCTCCTTCATGTCCTGCGCTTGGGCGACGGTGACGGTTGGGGAGTTTACCTGGCCTGCGGCAAGTTTTTCGGCCAGCGCCTTGGCGAACGCCTTGGCTTTGCGAAGATCGAGGAAGGCCTTCCGCATCCGCCGCTCGCCGACATACCAGATGACGGTGAAACAGGATTTGCCGCGGTTGCGGCCTTCGTAGATTTTGGCTCTTGATCAAAGATTGGGGACATGAGGCGGGGTAAACCGCCACCATGTCCCCTGTGTATAACCGAATCGACATTAAAGGATATCGGGTGCTCGAATGCGAGCGCCAAGATCAACTCTACATCCACCTGGCTCCCTC
>JAPLTE010000142.1 GCA_026398235.1 Verrucomicrobiota bacterium | reverse complement strand
TACTCTTTCCAACCAACGCGTCGTGCTGCGGTTTGATTTGGGTACGAAGACCTATTCCATTTCCGACGCCGCCGGGGAGACGATCCTGGAAAAAGCCGCGATGTCGGCAGATGGCTGGGGTTTGGTCGAAAAAGGCGGACAATTGGTGAGCAGCGACTGGCCGGGCTGGACGCTCAGTCACCGTTGTGAAGAGGTGACCAATGCGCCTGGGAAGGGCAGACGTCTGGTCGTATCCCTGGAAAACCCCAAACGCCCTGCCGTGCCCGTTTATCTCTTCAGCTACACGCTGGCCGAGGACTCGGACGTGGTGGTCATGGGTTTCGGACTCAGGAACAGCTGCGACTATGACACCCGCGTGATGACCGTGTATCCGATGCGGGGGGCCAAGCTGGTACCGCAACTCCAAAATCCGCTAAACCTGAACGGGTCGGCCGGTCGCGAACGGGCTGCGGTCAACACCGGCCTGACGCGCACATCGCCCAACAGCCTGATGCTCACCGGCCTCGCCAACGGGAACCGCCGCACGATGGTCTGGGGCGGCTTGGGTAACAAGGAATTCGGCAAGTATGCCGCCATCAAAGGCGGAGTGATGGAGTACTGCGCCAAGGATCCGGTGGGGCGTCTCGTGGACGCGGGAGAAACCTACTGGTCGGAGGATACCTTCTACCTCGACATCGGCACCGCTGATCCCTTTCTGGCCCTGGAGAACTATGGCCGGAGCATGCGCGAAGCGAATCACGCCCATCCCAATGTGTATGATTTCCCGCTGCTGTGCGGCTGGGCCGTAGGCTCGCTCAGCGGTCTGCCTAAGGTCAACGATTCCCAGAAGCTGGTCCGCGAACTGGAGGCCGCGCAGAAATCCGGTCTCACGAAATACACCAAGGTTGGCATCCGGCTCGAACCGGACACCTACGGCAAGCGCGATGGCAACACGGAGCAAGGCTGGTGGGATGACGAGCATTGGTCCAAATACGGCCACCTTGTGCCGCCGTACGAGACTTTTGGCAAATGGTGCGCCGCCATCCGCGAGCGCGACGGCATCCCCTACACCTATTTCCAGGTGGGCATGCCTTCGGACGATTACGCGCGGGCATTTCCCGGGCACATGCTCTTCAACGACATTAGTCGACTGGCAGTGCAGCATTACAACCACCAGCCCTTGGTCAGCTTCGACTACACCGACCCCGACTTTCAGAAGCGCACGCTGGCGATGTGGCAGCGGCTGCGCCGCGACGGCATCCGCGGTATCAAATTCGACTATCCTGAAACCGGCTGGCGCCCTGAAGGCGGTTTTGAGAATCGCCATGCCACCACCGCCTTCGCTTACCGCGAGACGTTCCGTCTCTGCCGTCAAGGGTTGGGCGAGGACGCATTCATTGACGAGCGCAATCTGGGCGAATCCGACCGTCCCTGCCTGGACGTGACGGCGGGGTTGGTGGACACGCAGCGTAACTGGGGCGATTCCAATAAGTTTGTGCCGGGGATGATCACCATTGGCGGCCTACGCTGGTATAAAAATCGCACGGTGTTCAACTACTATCCCGACAGCAAGACGGTTCACAATTCTACGCCGGAAGAGCGTCAGGCTATGCTCACGATGGTGTATCTGACCAGCGGCCGCATAGAGCTGGCCACCTCATTCACCTTGTTCACGCCGGAGATCGTCCACGACCTCTCCCGCTTCTATCCGGCGTATCGCGAACCGTTCACCGCCCGTCCGCTCGACGCCTTCACCGGTGTGGGCGACCCTCAGGTCTATGATTTGGAACTCACTCCCGACTGGCATCAGGTCGCGTTTTTCAACACTGGCTCCAGCAAGGCAACGGTTGCCGTCGCGCTCAGTGGCGACCGCACCACCGGCGCCATCGGCCTCGACCCGGCCGCTTTCTACTACGTTTACGACTTCTGGAGCGATAAACTGGTGGGCAAACTGCCCGGCACAGCCAAAATCGAGCGGCCCCTTGCCCCGCTCAACTGCGCCATGTTCTCGGTGCGCAAGGCACAGCCCAATCCCCAGGTCCTTTCCACGAACCGGCATCTCTTGCAGGGATGGGTCGAGTTGTCGGACGTCCATTGGGACGCCGCCCGCCGCCGCTTGACCGGAAAAGCCAACGTCATCGCTGGCGAGCCGCTGAAGATCGTGCTGGCCAACGGCGGGCTGAAACCGGCCACCGCCACCGCCACTGGCGCTGAAGCGAAGCTCGAGACCCATCCGGCTGATGGCGATCTGGCGGTTCTGGTTCTCGACCGCCCTGAGAACGGCCAGGTCAGTTGGGGCGTGGAGTATCAGAAGTAGTCCGGGATTCAAGGAGCCTAAATGTGAGTGAAAGAAACCTTATGAAAACACCCAATCCCGGAACCTGTGTCCTATCCGTAACTGCGGCATTTTGCATGTTCCTTCCCGCTTTATTCGCGGCGGACAAGCCATCGGGCGAGAAGATGCTGGAAGGCCAGTTCAAGCCAAGCTGGGAATCACTAAAACAGTATAAGTGCCCTAAAATTAACCTCTAGAAATACGCACAAATAAAGGAAAACAGTATGAGCTTAAAAATTACCAGTCGTTGGGCGCTTGCGTTCTTTGCGTTTGCCACCCTTTTGAGTGCGGAACAGCCCTCTCCAGCGAACTCCAATCCAGGGAAGACGGCTTCCAAAACCTTCATCGACTACTTCCTCCCGACCCCGATCGTTGGTTCGCTGTCCACCGAGGCGTGGGGCGCGAAGGAGGTCGGGCCCCGCGACCAGAAAAACGGGCTTGAAGATACAGCCATGAAACAGTGGCACTATTGGGACGGCCAGATCCTTAAAGGTTCTGACGGCCGATACCACCTCTTCGGCAGTCGCTGGGATCAATCCACCGGACACGAGGCCTGGAAGAAATCCAAAGCGGTTCACGCCTTCAGCGGCAATCTTTTTGGCCCTTACGAGGAAACAGGGCTCTGCTGGCCGGGAAACAAGGAGGGCGCGGGTCACAACGTCACCGCTCTTCAACTGCCGGACGGCCGCTATGCGGTTGTCGTCAGTGCCACGCGCCCGGGGGATGTTTTTGTCTCAAAGTCGCTGGACGGGCCATGGGAATTTTTTGGGCAAATGAAATCTGAAGAAGTCGATGGCAAAAAGATGAAGCCCGACAACGTGACCGTGATAGTCCGACCTGATGGCGACTTCATGCTCACGGGACGCCCCGGGATAATTTATATCAGCAAAGCCGCTGATGGTATTCTGGGGCCTTACCGGGCGGAGAGCCCCCGGATCTTTCCCAACGTTCCCTCGCTGGAGGATCCCTGTCTGTTCTATAGTGGTGGGCTTTATCATATCATCGTGAACTCGTGGAGGAAACGGAAGGCCTACCATCTGACTTCAAAAGACGGAAAAACCGATTGGGTAAATCGCGGCATCGCTTATGACGCCACGGTTC
>JAPLTE010000086.1 GCA_026398235.1 Verrucomicrobiota bacterium | reverse complement strand
GACGGTAAGATTGCGGCCTTGAAAGTCTTTGCCCTCAAGAGCTGCGATTGCGGCCTGGCCTTCAGCGGCGCTGCCCATGGTCACAAACCCGAATCCGCGTGAGCGGCCGGTTTCGCGATCCTGGACAAGAGCGGCTTCAACGACTTTGCCGAATTGCGCAAACTGATCTTGAAGATCGTTTTCAGTGGTATCGAAAGAAAGATTTCCAACGTATAATTTCATAGGGATTAAATAAACGAATGCCAGCTATCAAAGCCGTTCCCGAGAACCGGGTTTCAAATCACCATTGAAATATCAACTGACGATTTACCGCGCGACGAAACAATAACAAACGAACAACGCAACATTGGGGCTCCTTAACAAATACGCAAGAGAAAGTTTCGATCTCTAAACGCAAACAGGGCCCTGATACGGCCCCCTACTTCATCTCCACAAAGGCCAACCCCAATAGTTTGCCTAACTTGGCAATATCCGCCTTTTCCTGCTGGCCAATGAGGGCGATGGAAACTCCGGTCCGACCTGCGCGCCCAGTCCGTCCACTGCGGTGGGTATAGTAGTCGATTTGATCCGGGAGTTGATGATGAAGGACAAAGGCGAGCCCCTCCACGTCGATTCCCCGCGCCGCGACATCGGTCGCGATGAGGAACTGGAAGCGCCCTTTGCGAAAGGAACGCAGCACCTTGTCCCGCTCTGTTTGCATCAAATCGCCCTGCAAAACACCCAAGCGATGGCCGCGCTCTGACAATTCGTCAAACAACTTGGTCGCTCCCGCCCTGGTCCGGCAGAAAATCACCCCGCGCTCCTCGCCTTGGTTCTGCAAAAACCGCGCAATCCGCTCCGTTTTTTCCCTGATTTGGCAGACAATGAAGCGGTGCGAAATATCACGGTTCACCACGTGCTGCTGATCAATCTTGAGACTGTGGGACTTTGGCGACATATAATCCGTGATCAGCTTCTGCACCCCGGCGGGGATGGTGGCGGAAAAAAGCCAGGTAGCCCTCCGCCCCTGGGTCCTCGCACAAATCTCTGCAACCTCCTTGCGAAAACCGAGGTTCAGCATTTCGTCGGCTTCATCGAGGATGAGTAGTTTGACAAAATCGAGAGACAAAGCCTTCCGGCTTAATAGATCCAGCAACCGACCCGGCGTAACGACCACCACATGAGTCGGGCGTTGCAGGGCCGCGATTTGGCGATCGAGCTTGTCCCCGCCGGTAAGCACCTCCACGAAAATCTTTTGGGTGCAATATTTGGTGAAGCGAAAAAGCTGTTTGCCGATCTGCTTGGCAAGTTCGCGCGTGGGAGCCACCACCACCGCCTGAATTTCTCTGACTTCGGGGTCGACTTGCATCAGCAGCGGAATGCCAAAGGCTGCCGTTTTCCCCGTTCCGGTCTGGGCTTGCGCGATAAAGTCCCCGCCCTTTGCCAAAAGATACGGGATCGCCTGCCGCTGAATGGGCGTCGGCGTTTGGATCCCCAGCTCCTCCAGCCCCTGAATCAGATCTTCCCTGACTCCCAATGTTTTAAAATAATTCAAAGTAATATAATTTGGTTGTTGAGGTCAGTAATCGTGCTCCCGATCCCGGACGTTCCGTTCGGAAAATTTGCGGGACTGGCTTTGGTGATCGCGGCGGGTACGGCGCTCGACCGTCATCTGGCGTTTTTGGCGGTTTCGTTGGAGAAGCGCGATTTCCTGGTCCAATTTGAAGAGTCCCTCAAGGCGCTTGGCGTCCAGTTTTCCCGCCGCAATGGCGGCTTGAATGGCGCAGCCCACGTGAGCCGCGCCGTGCCGACAATCGGTGAATTTGCATTGCTTTGCCAACTCGTCCAGATCGGCAAATTGCTCACGCAGGGTGGTCTCATCAGTCCACATGTGCACTTCACGGATGCCGGGATTATCGATGATGATCCCGCCCGAGCGGAGCACCATCAACTCCCGCGCGGTGGTGGTGTGCCGCCCTTTTCCGGTGGCGGCATTCACTTGGTCGGTCCATTGATATTCGTCGCCGAGCAGATGGTTGATCACCGAAGATTTTCCCACTCCGCTGGAGCCGGCAAAAGTCACGGAAACGCCGCGTTGGAGGTAATTCTTGAGCACCTTCAAGGTGGTTTTTTTGACCACGCTGGTGAGGTGGACATCGGCCTCGGGATTGAGCGCCGCAATGGCTTTCACTGCCGCCTGGTTCTGCCCGGCGGAGTAAAGATCCGCCTTGTTGACCAGAACGACCGCCTTGGCCCGGCTGCGGCAGATAATGGCAAAATAACGTTCCATGCGCCGGAGATTAAAGTCCGAGCCCGCATCGGTAACGACCACCGCGACATCAATATTTGCAGCGATCACCTGCTCCTCGGTGCTGCGCCCCGACATTTTGCGGGAAAGCGAGTTCTGCCGGGCCAGCCGGGCGCGGATCACGTGTTCATGGTCGTCATCGCCGATTTCCAAGGCCACCCAATCCCCCACGGCGGGCAATTCCGCATCCGTTTGCGCATCGTGATAAACCTTGCCGCTCATCACGACCTCCAGCTCCTCGCCCTCTCCGGTCAGGGCCCCGTAACTGATTTTGTTATCGCGAATCAGCCGTGCAGGCACCCACCCTTTCGCCGTGCCTTTACATGCCTCCCACTCCTTTGCAAAGGAGGCATTCCAACCCAGTTCCTCCAGCGTCATGCGATGCTCTCCTCCTCGCTGGCCTCCGCCAGGGTGGCCTCGATCAACCCCAGAATCTCCAAGCGCCCGTGACTGAGCTTGGACGAACTGGTCAGGACGGGCGGTGCCTCCTGGCTGATCTCCTGGAGCCGAAGCAAAAAAGCATCGATGTTGGCCTGTGCCGCCGCGCGAGAAAGTTTGTCCGTCTTGGTAAAGATGAGGATAAAGGGAACCCCGCAGTGCACCATCCAATCGAGAAAATCGAGATCGATCTTCTGCGGCGTCAGGCGGGAATCGATCAGAACGAAAGTTCCCCGCAGGTTCGGTCGATTTTGCAGGTAATCGGCAACGAACGAGCTGAACTGGGCGCGATCCTTCCTGCCCACCTTGGCGTAGCCGTAGCCGGGGAGATCCACCAAACTCCAGCTCTCATTCACCACAAAAAAATTGATCAGCCGCGTTTTTCCCGGCGTATCAGATACCCTGGCCAGGCCCTGCACCCGCGTGAGCATGTTGACGAGGGACGATTTTCCGACGTTCGAGCGCCCGATGAAGGCGAATTCCGGAAGCTCCGAAGGCGGACAGGACGCCAGATCGGGCGCGCTGCCCAGCAGGGCGGCACTGCGAATGCATATCATACTCCCTTCTCCGCTCCCTCCGTAACGGCTATTTTCGTTCCGGGCGCCGCCAGGATTTCCACATAAACCTCTGGATGCTCCGCCAACGCCACCGCTGCCATCCCCGCGGGAATCTCCGCCAGTTCGCAGGGCAGCGCGGTTTCAAGATTCGCCCCCACGCGGCATTGGAAAATCCAGCGATCCGCCCCGGTGGGCAAAGCTTTCCTGCGCTCCCTTTTCACGTATTTGTTGAGAGTGACCTGGATGGATGCAAGCACCCGCGAACCGGTCTGATCGGGAAGGTGGAGCGGGAAAGTTTTTTTCATTCGTGCCGCAATCATAACACGCCTTCTATTACGCGTGAAAAGAAAAGGAGCAACGAAGCAAGCTGGGCCGTTTCGGAGTCTATTCCGTGGCTTCGGAGATCCCGGGCGAACTTCAGGCGCGACAAATCACCGATTCATCGCGGGCGGCGCTTGCGCTCCCAAAGCAGTCGGGTCAGTCGGAGACGGTTGTAGCGTTGGGTTAAAATGCACGGAAGATTGGCTATTACGGCGTAGACGACCATGATCAAATCCACCCACCAGTAGTTCCAGAGAAAAAAGATCGGCGCTGCGGCCATCGTGATCCAATGCGCCATCTCGCTGCGGCAAGTTTCCTGAATAAAACGCTCCAAATAATCCGGGGCAAGCTCCGCCAGCTTGGTTTTCTGGAATCCCTTGCGAAACCAGGATGCGGCGTCAGGCAAAAACTCTTTCCATGCTTTGATGGCGAAGTGGCGCTTGTAAATCTCTCCGCCATTCTCCCAGCTTCGCGGGCGGAAAAGCCAGCTCTGCGGGTTGAACGCATTGATCGGAAGTTGGGTCACGCCCCAAGCCACGGCAATGTGAATCACCGGCCAGCCAAGGACATTGAGTGCGACCAACCAGGCAACGGGAAGTTCAATCAGCATCAACGACACGCCCTTTCCATTGGACTTGCCCTCGGCGGCGGACTGCTGACCAGGCGAACACCGCAAAGAAAAAAATCAGCGGAACGGGGTAAAACAAAGCCGTAACCCAACGAAACGCCCCGATGCGCCGGAGCATGGCATAAAGCTGAAGCGCAAACAGCAGGTAGAGGCAAACCGAGGGCCAGTTGGGCTGCGACGCCACACGATTCAGCGCAGAACACATTCCGCACATCCAGGCGACGATCATCAACAGCAGGAGCGGGGCTGTTCCAGCAGCGCCCGATGCGAATGCCTTCATCCAGCCGCCCACCATTTCCTTCAGCCCATTGGGATACATGCGAAAGGCAAGCACTCCCTTGCCTCCGTAACAGCGTAGAGGCACCCCGGCAGCTTGAAAATGTTTAGCGAGGGCGAAGTTTTCCAGGATCCGATTTTTGACCGCCTCGTGGCCTTTCACGCGAAAATAGTCCGCGCGGTCCACCATCAACATTTGCCCAAACAGACCGCGCGGAGGGAGTGCGGAGCCGAGTAGGGTAAAGGCACCCATGCCCGCTGTCATTGCGAGGTTGAAGAACGCGGAGAGCTGTTCGTAAGGGCGCTCGACGGCGTGATAAGGGCCGACAGAGAGCACGCCTCCACTGGCAAGGTAAGCATCGAGGATTTTGCGCAGGCCCCCAGGCTCAAACCAGGTATCGGCATCCAAAAACAGAAAGAGATCGCCGCTTGTGCAAGCGCCGCGCCTTGATGGCATGCCCACGTTTTGCCACGCCAAGCGGCGGGCAACGGCAGAGACTCCAGCACCGTGACCCCGAACTCACGCGCCACGGCGGCGGTGCGATCCGCCGAGCCATCGTTGACCACAATCACCTCACGGGGTTGCACGGATTGCGAAGCAATCGAACGCAAAAGCGCTGGAAGATTCGCTTCCTCGTTGCGCGCCGGGATGAGGATGGAAAGCGAGGGATCCGCCGCCGGGTTGGGTTTCCCCTGGGGGATGGGAAGCCGCCAAAACACCACAAAGCCGACGAGCCATAACCCCAGCGTTACCAGAAAGAAAATCATCCTCGATCCCACTCCACGATTTTCCGGCAGACGTTCTGTCCGCAGAGCACCACCATCGGCATCCCGCCCCCAGGGTTCACAGATCCCCCCACGAAAAACAGGTTTGCGTAGCGGGTGCTTTGCTTGGGGGCCTTGAAAGCGAAATTTTTGAACCGGTCGGAAACAACCCCATAGATGGACCCTTTGTTGGAGTAATATTGTTGCTGGATATCCAGCGGCGTCCAAACGTGTTCGTAGACAATGTGCTTGCGCAGGTCCTTGAGCCCCATCGCTTCCAGTCTGTCGATGATCCGATCTTTGAACGCGAGGTAGTCCGCTCGGCTCAAGGAGTGCTGGTCGTCAATGAACGGGATGTGCGGCAGGATTTTGAGGCAGTCGCAGCCGGCGGGGGCCACCGTCGGGTCGGTCTTGGACGCTGCGACCAGGTAGATCGTGGGGTCGTCCGGCAGTTGGCGTTTCTCAAAGACGGTGCGGAAATGGCGGCGTTGGTCGCTCGAAAAGAAAAAATTGTGATGCGCGAGCTGCGGATACTGGATGTCCAAACCGAGATCCAGGATCAAGCCGGAGCAGGAGGGCTCGAATTTCTCCAGACTGCGCATGAACGTCGCATCCTCCTTGAGCAAGTCGCGGTAAGCCGGAATGACCTCCATGTTCGACACCACGATGTCTGCAGGGTAAATCGCCCCTCCTTTGCACGCAATGCCCGTGACGCGGTCTCCTTCGGTGCGAATCTCCGCCACTTCGCTCTGGAAATGAAGCGTGATGCCCAGTTCCTCCATCAAACGCCCCAGCCCGCGCGCGATTTCATAAAGCCCGCCGTCCACGTACCAGAGATCGTAGCGAAATTGGATCGTCGGCAGGCAGTTCATGAAGGCGGGGGCGCGGTAGGCCGAGGAGCCGACGTATTTGATAAAGTAGTCGAAGATGTCGCGGAAATACCGGGTGCGGAGAAAGCGGGCGGCACCGCCGTGCATCGTGCGGAAAACGTCGAATCTCAGGCAGTCCCAAAGGCTGTAGAAACGCGCGAACTCCTTGGCGTTGTCCAATCCCTGCTGGAAGTAGCCCCGATCCACGAGGTCGTAAAGACGCGCGGAATATTCGAGGTAGCGCCGGAGCGCTTCGGGGGACTCGCCCACTTTCTGAGCCTCCGCCGCCATCGCTTCGGGCTCGGGAACCAAGTCAATGGTGGTGCCATCCTCGAAAAAATTCCGCCAATGCGGGCGCAGCGGCCGGATCGAAATATAATCGGCGAGTTTGCGATGCGAGCGCTCGAACAACCGCTCGAAGATGTGAGGCAGGGTGAGAATGGAGGGACCGAGGTCGAAGGTGTAGCCGTCCTGCTTCAAGACGTTGAGTTTGCCGCCGAGCTTTTCGTTCTTCTCATGAACGGAGACCGCGTAACCCTCTTGCGCCAATGAAATCGCTGCCGATATCCCGCCGAGCCCGGCACCGATCACGATCACTTTTTTAGGTTTCTGTTCCATCGCACACCAACCTTCCTAGTTATTCAGAAAATCAACCTTTGCATTGAAATCCTATATGGAACAAACTGCAACCTTATATGGATTGCGGCGCACTCGTGGAACGTCAGCGGATCTATTTCCGATCCCATGCCACCCGGCCCCTGGAATTTCGGCGTGCGAAGCTGCGTGAACTCCAAGCGGCCATTGAAGCTCACGAAGGCGAGTTCACGAAGGCGAGTTGCTGGCGGCCTTGCACGCCGACCTGCATAAACAGCCTCAAGAAGCGTACGCCAGCGAACTGGGTGTGGTCCTGGGCGAGCTTCAATACGCGCTCAGACATTTGGCGCAATGGATGAAGCCTCGGCGGGGGCGTTGGTCTCTGCTCACATTGCCAGGGAGCGCCCGAATCCACCCCGAACCCTACGGGGTCGCCCTGATCGTCGCTCCATGGAATTACCCGTTCCAGTTGCTGTTCACGCCGCTCGTTGGCGCAATCGCGGCGGGCAACTGTGCCTGCCTCAAACCGTCGGAGCTTGCCCCGCGCACTTCGGCGGTGATGGCCACGCTCATTCGCGTAACCTTCCCGCAGGAATATATCGCCATCGTGGAAGGTGGAAGAGCAGAGACGGAGGCGCTGTTGGAGCAACGCTTCGACTCCATTTTCTTCACCGGCAGCGCGCGCGTGGGCCGCTCAGTGATGGCCGCTGCGGCCAGGCATCTCTCCCCGGTCACGCTGGAGCTTGGCGGCAAATCTCCGTGCATTGTGTGTGCTGACAGCCCCCTGGAAGTCACTGCGCGCCGCATCGCCTGGGGCAAATTCATGAACGCCGGCCAGACTTGTGTCGCCCCGGATTATCTCCTCGTGGAACGAAGCATCCGGGATGCTCTGATTGAGGCGTTGGCGCGGGCAATCGGAGAATTCTACGGCCCCGACCCGCTCGTCAGTCCGGATTACGGGCGGATCATCAATCGCCAGCATTTTGACCGCCTGGTCGGCTATCTGGGCGCGGGAACCGTTATGCACGGCGGTCAAAGCTCCGCCAAAGATCTCTCGATTGCGCCCACGATTTTGACAGACGTCCCATTCGACAGCCCGGTGATGGAGGAGGAAATATTTGGCCCCATTCTGCCGGTGATCGACTTCACGGACTTCGAGGAAGTCCTCGCTTTGATGCGCAACCGCCCCTCTCCCCTCGCGCTCTACCTCTTCACCAAAAACAGGCAAACGCAGCAGCGCATCGTTGCCGAAGTTCCATCCGGTGGCGTCTGCATCAACGACACCGTGTCGCATCTCATTGCTAAAGAGTTGCCTTTTGGGGGCGTAGGCGAAAGCGGTATGGGTTCCTACCACGGGCAGGCGAGTTTTGATTGTTTTTCGCACCGCAAATCGGTGATGACGCGTTATTTCTGGGGCGATCCCGGGATGCGCTATCCGCCCTTTCTTCAGCCCTTTGGAACCTTCAAGCGGATTTACCGATTCATGATGAGCCGGTGAGAGCCCATTGCGCTTGAACTTGCCAGGACCCAACGGCACACTGTGCCTCTACAACAGGAGCAAAGAGAACCCATGACGCGAAACGTGTTGATTGTCGGTGCAGGGCCGGGCGGATTGGCAGCTGCGATGCTGCTGGCCAAGCAAGGACTGCGCGTCACCGTGGTCGAGCAAAGCGGGCTCGTCGGCGGACGCACTTCGGCGATTGAAGCCGACGGTTATCGCTTCGATGTCGGCCCGACGTTTTTCATGTATCCGCGCGTATTGGAGGAGATCTTTTCCGCCGCCGGGCATGACCTGCACAAGGAAGTGGAGATGGTGAGGCTTGACCCTCAATACCGCATCACCTTCGGCGCTGGTGGCGAGCTGCTCTGCACCCCCGACCTCGAAGAAATGGAACGGGCCGTGGCTGCGCTGGCCCCGGCGGATGCGGGAGCCCTGCGCCGGTTCATGGACGACAACAGGAAAAAGCTCGCCAGCTTTCGCCCCTGCATGGAAACCCCGTTCTCAAGTTGGCGCGACGTTACCGCAATGCGCATGCTGCGCCTCCTGCCATTCCTGGCTCCGTGGCGGTCGCTCGATGATGAACTGGGCAGGTATTTCAGCGACCCTCGCGTCCGGCTGGCCTTCTCCTTTCAATCAAAATACCTCGGCATGTCCCCCTTCCGCTGCCCGAGTTTGTTCTCCATCCTCTCGTTTATCGAGTATGAATACGGAGTATTCCACCCGGTCGGCGGCTGCAACGCCGTAACCGCAGCCATGGCCCGCGTTGCGCAGCGGCTGGGGGTGGAATTCCGGTTCCATGAACCCGTCGAGGAATTGCTGGTCGAAGGGGGACGCACCGTGGGGATTCGCACTGCCAACGGGGAAACCCGTGCGGACGCCGTCATCGTCAACGCCGATTTCGCCGATTTCATGACGCGCCACGTCCCCGCCACTGCGCGTCGTCGCTGGAACGACAGCAAAATTGCCCGCAGCCAATATTCCTGCTCCACCTTCATGATGTACCTCGGCATCGAGGGTTGCTACGACCTCCCCCACCACAGCATCCATATTGCAAAGGATTACGCGCGCAATCTGGAAGAGATCGAAAAACGGCACGTGCTCTCCGAAGACCCGTCGTTCTACATCCAGAACGCCTGCGTCACAGACCCGACCCTGGCACCTCCGGGGCACAGCACGCTCTATGTCCTTGTTCCCGTCAGCCACATGCACCCGAACATCGACTGGAGCCGCGAACGGGACCGCTTCCGCACCTTGGCACTTTCCAAGCTCGCCCAACTCGGAGTCACGAACATCGAAAGCCGCATCCGCTTTGAAAAGATCACCACGCCGGCTGACTGGGAGTCGCAGGGCCCCATTTACCGGGGGGCCACCTTTAACCTCGCCCATAATCTCGGCCAGATGCTTCATTTGCGGCCACAAAACCGATTTGAAGACATCCCCGGAACGTATCTGGTCGGCGGAGGCACACATCCCGGGAGCGGTCTGCCGGTGATATTTGAGTCCTCCCGCATCACCTCGCGGCTGGTCCTGGAAGACCTCGGAATGTCCTCCGCGCATCTTGAGCCCGTTGCTTGATTTTATGGCTAAGCCCGAACTGATCCTTGTGACGGGGGCGACGGGCTACGTGGGCGGGCGACTCGTGCCCCGCCTGCTCTCGGCGGGTTACCGAGTGCGTTGTCTGGCGCGCGACCCGGCTCGGCTCCAGGGGCGGCCCTGGAGCGATCAAGTGGAACTCGCGCAAGGCGACATGATGCACCCCGATGCGCTGGTGGGGGCCATGCACAACGTCAAGGTATTGTATTACCTGGTACACAGCCTGGGCGGTGGGAGCGATTTTGCGGAACGGGATTTAGCAGCGGCGCGCAACTGCGCTCAAGCTGCCCGGAGAGCTGGCGTGGAGCGCATCATTTACCTCGGCGGACTTGGCAACCCCGATACGGACCTTTCGCCCCACTTGCGTTCAAGGCAGCAAACCGGCGAAGCGTTGCGCGAAGCGGGCGTGCCGGTGACGGAATTCCGTGCCGCGGTCATCGTCGGCTCGGGCAGTCTCTCTTTTGAATTGATTCGCTATCTGACCGAGCGCCTGCCGGTGATGATCTGCCCCAAGTGGGTGTTCACCCGGGTCCAGCCCATCGCCATTCGCAATGTGCTGGACTATCTGGTAGCCGCGCTCGCCTGCCCGGAAAGCGCAGGGCGCATCCTTGAAATTGGTGGAAAGGACATCCTGCCCTATGCCGGGATGATGACCGGCTACGCGCGCGCCAGGGGACTCAAGCGGCGATTGATCGCCGTGCCCGTGTTGACCCCCCGGCTCTCTTCCTACTGGGTTCACCTGGTCACGCCCATTCCAGCCAACATCGCCCAACCGCTGATCAAAGGGCTGGGCAACGAAGTGATTGTGCGCGACGACACCGCCCGTCGCCTCTTCCCCGAGATCGATCCGATGGACTTCGAGACCTCCGTGCACCTCGCGCTGAACAGGATGCAGATCCATGGGGTGGAGACGGCCTGGAGTGATGCGCTGACCTCCAGCCAAGGCGACCGGACGCCCCGGACTCTTGTAACCCGCGAGGGCCTGATCATCGAGCGGAGGCAGCGAACCGTCCCCTCTTCCGTTGATGTGGTATATCGGAGTTTTGCGCGACTGGGTGGGACGCGGGGATGGCTGTATATGGATTGGGCTTGGCAGGTGCGCGGAATGTTGGATCGGATTTTCGGCGGGGTCGGGATGCGCCGTGGGCGGCGTGACCCGGAGGAATTGCACGTGGGAGATGCCCTTGATTTTTGGCGCGTGGAAATGGTGGAGCCGGGCCGGCTCATCCGTTTGCGGGCCGAAATGAAAGTTCCCGGCCGGGCATGGCTGGAATTTGAGGCGCGCCCCGGGTCCAATGGGCAGACGCTGCTCTTGCAGACGGCCTTCTTTGAGCCAAAGGGGTTGATCGGCTTACTTTATTGGTATGCCCTCTATCCCATCCACGGTCTGATCTTCAGCGGCCTGATTCGGAGAATCGCCCAGCAGGCTGCGACTTGAATCAAGCTCTTCCACGGGAAGAGTAATTTCATTGACCGCGGTAAACGTGCGCAGGCTGTTTTGGAAGCATGCACATTCCCTAATACCCAAACTCAAGCTGATTCTGATCATCAAGCGCCCAGGCTTCTATTCCGCGGCGCCGGAGATCCCGGGCGAACGGGGCGGCGAACCCGTGCAAAGTGAACACCCGTCGTGGTTGCACTAACTCCACGTAGCGAAGCAAATCGTCGTAATCGGCATGATCGGAGAGTGGAAACGCCGCATCCGCACCGTATCGGTAGCGGGCTCTGGGGTCGACCGCCCAGCCCGTCAGCACTGCCACCCGGCGGTTTTCGATGCGCTTAATCATTGGAGAACGCCGAAGATTCGGCGGGCAGATGAGCACTTTTCCTTGGAGGTCGCCCCCCTCGTAACAGGTGTAGCCCTCGGGGAATCCCTCCCTGAATGCGCGATAGACTTCCGTCATGCGGAACACCGCACGGTGCAGAGATGGGGTGAGCCCGTCCTTCAGCAGCGCACAGATGATTTCCTGTGATTTGCCCAATGAGTAACTCAGCAGAATCGGCACAGCTTTCTGTTCCAAGGCTTGGTGACAAAAAGCCAGCACATCTCTAATCACCGCCGCTGGCGGCGGGAAGCGGTAGCGCGGAAGCCCGAAGGTCGTCTCCATTACGAGCGTCTCTGCGTGCCGGCACTCGGCGGTTTCGGCGGAGAGTCCCGGCTGCAGCTTAAAATCGCCGCTGTAGAGAAGAGAGCCAGCTTCCGATTCCAAGTGGAGCTGCGCTGAACCGAAAATATGCCCCGCCGGCAGGAGGCGCAGAACCAGGCCGGGCAGGCATGCCAGCTCAAAGGGGCTGCCAAAAGGCGCAATGTGTTCCCTGCGTTTTCCAGGAAGCCGCTCGCGCATCAAACAGGCTGTTCCCGCCGAAAGAATAACCTCTGGATGTCTGCCGATATGGTCACTGTGCGCGTGTGAAACAAAGGCGAGAGGGCGCGAATATTGTGGATCAAGCCAAAGCCCGTGGGCGGGCAGTTCGACTCCACGCTGGTAATTAACCTCAACTCGCAATTCCTTCACGAAGGACTATCCCACGATTAAAGCTGCTGTCACATGGGTTCCCGTGGATACGACTTCCAAGGTCTGCCCGCCACCCACAAGGCCGAGACAAGACACACGCCTTCAGGGGAAAAGCCGATTCCGTTTGCACCAGGGGTGTCGGATTATGCCAAAGCCAAAACCTCCTCATATACCTTCTCGTTACGGAAAATTGTGAGAATCAGTCAATCTTCTCCCACTTATCGGCGGGATTTCCGCAGACCGGGCATTTCTTGGCCGGAAGCTCGGTTTCCGTGTTCCCGCAGACCGGGCAAACGTAGTAGTCTGCCTTGGCATTTTTGCCGAGGTGATTGAGGGCGTCTTTATACAATTTTGCGTGCTCGGCTTCGGCAAGTCTGGCAAAGTTAAAGGAACGCACCGCGGGTTCGGCGTTGGCCTCCTTCGCCTTTTTAATGAACTCCGGATACATCGTAACGCTCTCGTAAGTCTCACCTTTTAGCGAGGCTTCGAGGTTCTCGCGTGTTGTGCCAACCTTTACCTTCTCGGGCGTGAGTGAAGGCACTTTTCCGCCGAGTTTTTCGATGGCTTCTTTGTGGGCATCCCGATGAGCCTGCTCCGAGCGCGATGCAGCCCGGAAGAGCCTGGCGACTTGCGGGAAGCCCTCCTTGTCGGCTTTCTTTGCAAAAATCGCGTAGCGTTCGTACGCATTTGCCTCGTCTTGATAAGCCTCGTTGAGGTTCTTGAGGGTTTCCGTGGGTTTCGTGGCCCCCTGCACGTTGGCGGCCAGCGCCAAGCATCCCAGCATGGCGATCAAAAGATAGGCTTTCATACTTCAAAATCGAAAAAGCCAGTGGCGGTGACCGCCTGCGATTGGCACCGGGCTTCATCCGTCGCTCCGGTTTTAGACGCTGTCTAAAAATTTGGGGCGGGGTGCGTTGCAGCAGGTTTTGGGGTTGGCCAAGGCGGTGAGGAGGGAGCATATCTTTACGATCTGCGACCGACGAGCAACGCAGGCCAGCGCCAAAATATGCGCAACCCTTCGGGCAAGAGCTGACCTGAGGCCTGACGCCGCCGCCCCGGTAGACAGGTGTCCTATTCTGCAACCCTTCGGGGCAATAGGGTATAAAAGGGCTCTGACGGCGTTACTCACTTGTCGCCTATCTACGGATAGGCTCCTCATTCGTGCCTTGTCATACCCCATTTCCCCCTCTTGCGCGCCCTCGCCGAATTTTTAGACAGCTTCTCAGGATTTCCACTTGCCACGAGCCGACTCTTCGCGCATTTTCCGGCCGATGCATTCCCTCCGACACCAACTCACGGCACTGCTTTTGGCGGTGGCCTTTGTATTTGGTGTGGTGCATTGCACCCTTGATTTTGGGTGCTCGGATGAGGCATCTGCCCCCACTTTGTGTCAGACGTGCTGGTGCCACACCCCGGCGGTTTCTGAAACAAAGGCGTTTGTGATGACGCCGAGCGAGCGTCCCCTCGAACTCATCCTGGAAACCTTCCAGCCCAACGGGCGGCTGGCGACGGTTTCCATCTTCCATCCTCCCAAGGCATAGCCGCGTTCGCTGGCTCACTGTCTCCCGCTGTTCGGCGGGAGGTTGCATTCCTGTAATCTTCACACGGAGGAGGATCTGTGTCTCATCATCGTATTTTTGGTATCCCATTATTTCGGTTTCTTGCATTCTTCACCCGCAACGCGCTGGCGTTATCCCTCTTGAGCGCCGGATGCGCACACGCCGCAGAGTTGACCTTGCCCGACGCCATTCGCCTGGCTTTGGAAAAAAATCCCGAATTGCGCGCCACGCGTGGCAAGTCGGAAGCGGCCTCGGGACAGGCAGACCAGGCTGGTCGCTGGTCGAATCCCGAGTTGCAACTGAGTGTGGAAGACTGGCCGCTGCGAGGAGCGGGATGGTCTTCGTCAAAACGCCTCGCAGGAGTCTCGCAAACGCTTCCCTTTCCCGGAAAGAAGAAGTTGGAACGGGAGATGGGCGTCTCGGGAGTGAAGCTCTCCCAAGCGGAACTGGGCCTGCGTTGTCTGGAAACCGTGCGCGATGTGAAGGCGTCCTTCTATCAAGTGCTGGCTGCTGAGGAATTGGTAAAAGTGGGTAGCGATCTCGTTAAAACGGCAGAGAACCTCGCAGCCGCAGTGGACAAGCGCGTGGATGCCGGGGCTGCTCCTGAACAGGAAAAGCTGCGGATGGCGGTGCCGCTGGAAAAAGCCCGGATGGACCTGGCCGATTTCCAACGTGATCTGTTCACAGCCCGCAGGACGCTGGCCACCTTGCTGGGATGTTCCGATTTGGGAGACGCTACGGTGACGGGTTCCCTCGCGGAAACCGGCGACCTGGCGCGCATCGCCAAACTTCCAGAGAACCACCCGAGCCACCAGGCGGGACAGGTGCGCGTCGCCCAAGCTGAACTGGCGCTGCGCCGTGCGCGATTGGAAATCTACCCGGATGTGACGGTGGGAATGGGCGCGGGGCGCGAGGCGATCACGAACAATTCGATTGGCGAGATTCGCTTTGGCATACCGTTGCCGCTCTTCGATACATCGAGCGGGAAACGCCGGGAAGCGCGCGCCAATCTCGCTGTGGCCGAAGCCGAATCGGCGGCGGTGGAGCTGCGCCTGAGCCGCGAATGGAACAGTGCCGTTGAGCGACTGCGCATCACTTCCGAGCAAGCGCGCGGTTACCGCGAACGGATTTTGCCCAAGGCGAACGAAGCATTCCGCCGGGTGCAGACCGGTTATGACGAGGGAAAATTTCCCCTCTTGGATGTGCTCGAAACCCGGCGAACCGCCGCCGAAGCGCGGCTTGCCTATCAACAAAAACTTTTGGAACTCAACATTGCCCAGGCGGAACTCGAAGCGCTGGCGGGCCAACTCAAATAAAGACGATCTATGAAAATTACGAACTTCAAACAAATGGCCGCCCTTCCTCTGGCGGCGGCTCTGGCGCTGCTGCCAGCTTGCTCCCGCGAAAGCGGCCACGAGGAACATGGCCATGAGGCAGAGGGCGCTGAAGGTCACTCCTGCGCCGGGGAAGCGAAGCCTGGTGAAAAGAAGATATGCAAAGAACACGATGTGCCTCTCGAAGAGTGCGGCATTTGCAAACCGGAAGGGCTTGCGAAGCTCAAACCGGGCGAGTCTTCAAAATTGCGGCTCGCCTCGCCGGACTCCGCAGCGCTCGCAGGAGTGCAGGTTGCGCAGTCCGAAAGCGGCACCGCAAAGGATGCCATCGAGTGTTATGCTGAAATCGCTTTTGACCAGAATAGGCTGGCTCGCATCGTGGCACCGGTGAGTGGAATTCTGGAAAGCGTGGAAGCGGACCTCGGCGGCAAAGTGGACGAGAAACAAAGCGTGGCGCGGCTTTGGTCGGCGAGTATTGCGGATGCAGCGTCCAAAGCGGTTCTGACCCGGCAAACGGTGGAGCGCGAGCGCAAACTGCGAGCGCAGAAAGTGAGTTCGGAGAAGGATTTGCAGGAAGCCGAAGCCGCGTCCCAAGCCGCCAATCAGCAACTACAGACGCTCGGGTTCACCCCGGAGCAGATTGCCGCGATGGATAACCGGACGCGCGAGTCGGTATTGCTGCCATTGCGCGCGCCGTTCGCAGGGGAAATTGTGGAGCGTTCGGCGGTGCGCGGGGCGATGGTCGAAGCGGGCAAGCCGCTCTTTACCGTGGTGGATTGCTCAACGATGTGGGCCTTCGCGTCGGTACCGGAATCGGCGTTGTTGAGGGTGCGCGTGGGGCAGGAGGTGGAGTTGCGCTTGGAAGCACTGCCCGAGCACGTCTTCAAAGGTAAGGTGACGTGGATCGCTTCGGAGGTCGATGACCGCACCCGTATGGCGCGTGTTCGGGTGGAGGTCCCCAATCCCGACCGGTTGCTCAAAGCCAACCTGTTCGCCAAAGCGCGCATCCTGCTGCCGGGCAACCCTAACGCAGTGCTGGTGCCGGACTCGGCCATCCAACGTGTGGAAGGCAACCTCATGGTGTTTGTCCAAAAGGGGCCGGACCTATTTGATGCACGGGCCGTGCGGCTCGGAGCCCGCTTCGACGGCAAAGTGGAACTGGTCGAAGGACTCAAGGCCGGTGAGTCGGTGGTGACGGCACACGGTTATCCTCTCAAATCCCAACTTCTTATTTCCCATCTCGGCGCAGGCTGCGCGGATGACTAGACATCATGTTAAACTGGCTCATTCGGATTTCTCTCAAAAACCGCCTGCTCGTTTGCGTGCTGGCGGTGGCGCTCGTTGCGTTGGGCGGGCGCTCGCTCATGAACCTGCCTGTCGATGCGTTCCCGGACACGACGCCCGTTCAGGTGCAAATCAACACGGCGGTTCCCGCTCTCAACCCCGAAGAAGCGGAGCGGCAGATCACGATCCCCATTGAGCTCGCCATCAGCGGGTTGCCGGGATTGCAAAATGTGCGTTCGGTTTCCAAATTCGGCCTCTCCCAAGTGGTGGCGACGTTTGAAGACCGCACAAGCATTTACCTGGCTCGCCAGCTCATCACCGAGCGGTTGCAGAGCGTGGAACTGCCGGAAGGCATTGCGCGCCCGGAGTTGGGGCCCATCTCCACGGGATTGGGCGAGGTGTTTCACTATATCGTCCGCACGAGCGATCCCCAACGCTCGTTGGCTAGTCTGCGCGAGATCAACGATTGGGTAGTGAAACCGCAGTTACGCAAGGTGCCCGGCGTGGCGGAGGTCAATAGCTGGGGAGGATTGGAGAAGCAGTTTCACGTCGTGGTCGATCCCCAACGGCTGGTCAAATACGGGCTCACCCTGGACCGCCTCTGCACGGCGTTGCAGGACAACAACCGCAACGTGGGTGGCGGTCAGGTGATCCGCAACGGCGAGTCGCTGCTGGTGCACGGCATCGGTTTGACGACCGGCGTGGAGCAGATCGGCGCGATTGTGATCGACGCGCGCGATGGCGTGCCGGTGCGGGTGAGGAATGTGGCCGCCGTGCAGGTGGGCCATGAAATCCGGCGCGGTGCGGTAACAGCCGCAGGCAAAGGCGAAGCGGTGCTCGGGCTTGGTTTCATGCTGATGGGCGAGAACAGCGCAGTGGTCACTCGGGGGCTTAAAAAGAAGCTCGCCGAAGTGCGACCGCTGCTGCCGAAGGACATGATGGTCGAAGTGCTCTACGACCGCACGGAGCTGATTGACAAGGTGATTCAAACCGTCGAACACAACTTGCTCGCGGGGGCGTTGCTCGTCATCGCCGTGCTCTTTGCGTTTTTGGGGAATCTGCGCGCGGGGATTGTGGTGGCGTCCTCCATCCCGCTCTCGATGCTCGCCGCCGGGGACCTGATGCTGCAAACAGGCATTGCGGCGAGTTTGTTGAGCCTGGGTGCGGTCGATTTCGGCCTCATCGTGGACGGCTCGGTGGTGATGGTGGAGAACACCATGCGCCGACTGGCCGAGCGCCAGCACAAACTTGGCCGCCTGCTCAGACCGGAAGAGCGCGCCGAAACGTTGACGGATGCTTCGCTCGAAGTGGCACGCCCGGTGGCATTCGGCGTCGGCATTATCCTGGTCGTGTTCCTGCCCATTCTCGCCCTGGAAGGGGTGGAAGGAAAGATGTTCAAGCCGATGGCGCTGACGATGATTTATGCGCTGGCCGGCTCACTGCTGCTGGCGTTGACGCTGACCCCCGTGCTTGCCAGCCTTTTGTTGCCCAAGCATGTATCTGAAACCGAGCCGTGGCTCGTGAGGTGGGCTCACCGGGTTTACGCGCCAGTGCTGGCGTTCGCATTGCGGTTCCGAAAGGCCACGCTGCTGGCGGCGGTTCTGATGTTGGCCGCCGTGGCGATACTGGCATCCCGCATGGGCGGCGAGTTTCTGCCGAAGCTCGGCGAACAAGCCATCGTCGGGACGACCGTGCGATTGGCGGGCATCTCCGTCGACGAAGCGGTGGCCTATAACGACCGCATCGAAAAGACCCTGCTTGCGGAGTTCCCGGACGAGATCGCCAACATCTGGACGCGCCTTGGAACCGCCGAAGTGGCAACCGACCCAATGGGCATTGAGCTGTCGGATTTTTTCCTGGCGCTCAAACCCCGCGAGCAATGGAAGAAAGCGCACACCCAACTCGAACTGGTGGAAAAAATGCGCGAGGTGTTTGCCAAGCTTCCCGGGATGACGGTGGCGTTCAGCCAGCCCATCGAGATGCGCATGAACGAGCTGATTGCGGGGATTCGCTCGGACATCGGCATTAAAATCTCCGGTGAAAATCTGGCCACCTTAAAGCAGCTCTCCGACTCGGTGCAGGCGGTGCTTGGGAAGATTCGCGGCGCGGGTGAAATCTCCGGCGAACAACTCACCGGTCAGTTGGTGTTGCAGGTGAAGGTGGATGCCGAAAAAACCGCGCGCTTTGGCATTTCCACGCGCACGGTTCTTGATGCCGTGGAAGCCGTCGGATCGAAGAAGGTGGGCGAGGTCCGCGAAGGTGAACGCCGTTTCCCGCTGGTGGTGCGCCTGCCCGACCAGCAACGCACCGACCCGGAGGCGCTGGCGAACATGCTCATCCCGACGGAATCCGGCGCGGTGCTGCCACTGAGCCGCCTTGCGGCCATCGTGGAAACCGAAGGGCCATCCACCATCAACCGCGAATGGGGACAGCGACGGATTACCGTCCAATGCAACGTGCGGGACCGCGACGTGGCGAGCTTCGTTGCCGAGGCGCAGAAGAAAATCGCCGCCGAGATGAAGCTGCCCGAGGGTTACAGTATCGAATGGGGTGGGCAGTTTGAGAACATGCAGCGCGCCAACGCCAAACTGGCGTTTGTGGTGCCGATGGCGCTCGGGTTGATCTTCATCCTGCTCTATTTCAGCCTGGGCGCGTTCCGGGACGTGCTCATCGTCGCAAGCGGTATCCCGCTGGGAGCGGTGGGCGGCGTGCTTGCGCTGTGGCTGCGCGGCCTGCCTTTCACTGTGAGCGCCGCCGTCGGATTTGTGGCGCTCAGCGGCGTGGCCATTCTCAACGGCCTCGTGCTTGTGACGTTCATCAAACAGCGTATCGAAGCAGGTGCATCCGTGGAAGACGCGGTGCGCGAAGGCTGTCTGGTGCGATTGCGTCCCGTCCTGATGACGGCCCTGGTTGCGGCGGCGGGCTTCATCCCGATGGCCATCAATGTTGGCGTGGGCGGCGAAGTCCAGCGTCCCCTGGCCACGGTCGTGATCGGCGGCATTTTGACCAATACCCTGCTCACATTGGTCGTCCTCCCGACCCTCTACACCACGTTCCGCCGCAGAAAGCGGCCACTAGAAGAACTTGCCGAGCTTCAAACCTCCGAAACGAAAATCTAAAAACTCACACCTATGTTCAAAGAAACCTTCTGCTTTATCAGCATGCTGTTCGGCCACCACACCTGCCCGGACGAAAAGGTGTTGCCCGCGAAAGCTACCTCGCAATGCGGCGCGATCATCGCCAATGTTCACGCCGGAAACGAGCGAGGCAAAACGCATGTGACGGGTTCGGTGGAGAAAGGCATGTGTGCCGGGACGATCAGCACTGCCCGGACGCACCTCGACATCACCGCCACGAAAAATGGAAAAATCATTCGCAAGGTTGCTACGGGCTTCTCCCCAAGCACCATCCCCGCCAGCCGCCAGGGAACCTGCGGGCGTTCGACTTTTGCGGTCAACCTGAGTGAACTCCCGCCCGACGCGGAAATCACAGTGGTTGTCCACGATCAACCCATGAGCCTTTGCCCATCTTATGCCAAACGGTAGCGCAACAGCTTGACGCAACGTAAGGAAGGATGAAAATCCGCCCAGCGCACTGGAACCCAATAACTACTCATGAACAAAGAAATCGGCGAACAGGAAAAGAAATCGGCGGCCTTGAACTCGGTTGTGGCAGCCTTTTCTTGACGGGGTTGAAGGTGGTTGTCGGCGCGATGACCGGCAGTTTGGGCATCCTGGCGGAGGCTGCGCATTCCGGTCTGGATTTCGTAGCGGCTATTGTCACTTACATCGCCGTGCGGGCTTCGGGAAAACCGGCCGACCTGCGACATAGTTACGGGCACGGCAAGGTAGAGAACTTCTCCGCCCTCATTGAAACGCTGCTCCTCTTCGCCACCTGCGCCTGGATTATCACGGAAGCAGTGCATCGGTTGACCGCCGAAACGGTTGCGGTTGACGCCTCCCTCTGGGCCTTCATCATTCTCGGCATCTCGATTGTGGTGGACGTGACCCGCTCTCGCATGCTCTACCGAGTCGCCGCCAAACACCGCAGCTAGGCTCTCGAAGTGGACGCTCTCCATTTCAGCACGGACATCTGGAGTTCGGCAGTGGTGGTCGTGGGTTTGATCGGCGTGAAACTTGCAGCGTGGTATCCGGGGTTGGCCTTCCTGCAAAAGGCCGACGCCGTTGCCGCCTTAATCGTGGCAGGCATCGTTATCGCCATCAGTTCCAAATTGGGAATGGCCGCAATCCACGCGTTGATGGACGGAACGCCCCACGGAGTCACGGAAAAGATTCAGGCCGCAGTCGAATCCATCGAGGGCGTGTGCGACTGCCACTCCATTCGTGTTCGTCATTCCGGCCCAAACTATTTTGTGGACATGCACGTCTCGATGGAAGGCGAACAGACGTTGAGCGCCGCACACGAAATCGCGGATAAGGTCGAATCGCTAGTCCGCGAAACCCTTCCCGGCGCCGATGTGACCGTGCATGCCGAGCAAAAGCATGGGGCCTGCGACACTCAATGATCGCCAGTTGCGGCGGGGATATTATAGCCACGGAATGAAGCGGCTAGCCCAGCTATTTCCCGACAGACCACTGCCGGATGCTTTGGATTTCCTCTTCGCCGATTCCCAACGAGGCGAGAAACTCGTGATGACCTTCGGGGGCGCGCCGCTCGTATTCCCCATGCCAGCGGGCCATGCCAGCGTCATCCAGCCCGGTTTTGCGCATCATTTCCACCCACTTTTGTTTGTCCACGACGGTCGCGCTTTGGCCCGCGCTTTTTGCGGTTGTTTTCTACGGCTTCTGGATTTTTTTGGAAACGACTTTTGCCGAAACTATTCGGCCCCACTCTTCTGATTACCCTGCTTTCAGGGCTCAATTTCAATGCTCACGGGTGCGGGAGCGATGAATATGCTTTGGGACTCGGCGTTCGTTTAAACTGAGAGCCAGTTCATCGGAGGAAGGCGCCGCAAGGTTCGCCAAGCGGTCGTGCAGCCCCAGAACAAACAACGCCGTGGCCAACGTGCCTGCGGATACCGTTGGATCGCCCCGTTCCAACCGCCACAGCGTGTCCCGGCTGACAAAAAGCCGGGCTGCCATGTCCGCTGTGGAGATTCCGCGCTTGCGCCGCGCGAGGGCAAGGTCGCGCCCGAGTTTACGGAGCGCATGCCTCACGGGAAGTGGGAGTGAGGAAACCTGCGGCATTGAGATTTAATCCGGTATATCCGACGGATTTTCAAGATACGTCTTCCATATCAGACGTTTTCATTTGGACGGGACCGTTTCGGTTGTCCACCTTCGGAATTGCTGCATTTTCAGAGATGAGCGAATCAAGGACTGCCATCCGCCTCGGGTTCGCTCGTGGCGTTTTGGGGAGGTGCCATGTCGTAGGGGGAATACGGTTCCGGGTCTCCCATCACCTTTGGGTCAACCGGCCTCCCTGATTCGTCCTCATACGCACACCTGCCGCTGGCGACAAACGCCTGGCTGATGAATCGGCCAAGCTGCGTGTCGAAGATTTGGACCACATGGCCCTCGGTGATTTTATGGATTAGCATTGCGGGAATATAGCGCATTTCCATGCAGGCTGGGGCGGTGCAACCCACTTGATTCACCTTCCCGACCCCTGATGCCTGTTTAAAAAACGCCTTTCAAATAAACCTTGGGTTTATCTGCGAGGCATAATCGAAAGAATGCCCTCGCCACAAACAACTCTCCCAGCTGTGTGGTGAATCCACGTGACTTCCGTTTCTGGCGCATGCGCCATTTCTGCCCGAATCCTATCGAGCCGTAGCGGACGGTGTTAGTTCCGTATTGGCAGTTGATGCTGTCCACAAACAAATGAGCCGGTCGCCCTTGTCACGGCTCAAATCCAAGGAAAGCCTCATCAACACCCCAAGGTTACGGGTTTTCAAGTCCTTCTGCGGACACGCTGTCGCGGAGTTGTTGAAGTCCGTTGCTTGATGCGCTGCAACGTGTCCACGAAAAAATGGCGATGGCCACACAACCTAAATTCGCACACGCCATTTTAGTAAGCACAGGTCGAAACCAACACCACGGCGCAGTCAATTTCATCGCAGTGAGGTCAGCCCCTGAGTGTTGGATAGTAACACTGTCCCATTCGTACAATACCCACCCTGTAAGGAGGGCGATAATTGTGAAAAATATCACCGCCGGGATCGCGTTCGCCCAAAGCCATATTGAGCGCCAAAATTTGATGTTTTTTTGGTGTTTTTTGCAGTGGCCGGTGGCTCCATTAGCTTCGCCCTTGAGCTTGATAAAAGCCTCAGCCCTCTCGTCGGCGGTGGAGTATGCTTGCTGAATCGGCGGCTCAAGGTGAGTACGCAAGGCGTTTAATGCAGCGTAAGTAGCACCAAATATTCCGATTACCATGGTTACGAGCGTGTATATTTCCATTTACACCCCCGTCGGCTTATTGATTGGGAACTCCGCTACAGTTTTCCAGATCGAGTCGAAGTGCTCCTCGAAGACTTTAGCTTTTTCAGGTTCGCTAAAATATACCTGAGCTTTAATTTCCGAGGCTGAGGATTCGGCATTGGTCTCGCCGTGAAACTCTTCTAATCGGGCCATGCACGAATCGCATACGATGAAGTGTTTGATCGGTTTAGAAGACCGGGCGCGGCAAATTTGAAAAACAGTTTGATATTGTTGAGATAATTCGCGCAGCCACTCCGGAAGCTCGGCACTCAGAATAACCGCTCTTACGTTTCCCCCTTCTTTCTTAATGCGATTCAAGGCTTCAATGAATGGTTCTTTGAGCGCAGACAAGAAGGTGTCCACCCCTGGTCCGGTTAGTAGCCGAATGCTTTTGGTCGACCTACGGAACATCAGGTCTGTCAGATAAAGGGCGTCAACGTACGAGTCGTTTGCGAACTCCGTCTTTGTGTTCGTGTCAATCATCTGGTTGATGATCGCTCCCAACGCGGGACTATCGCAGTCACCGGATTTGTACTTCGCTATCGCTTCGGCGATTGTCATTTTTTTGATTTTTATTCTCTGCTTACTTCGTTTTCCACTTGCGTCTCAGTGTAAAGGAGCGCTCGATTCGGCTGCAAGCAGATTTTCCCCTGCAAGAGGACAGAGGATTTTCTGATATGGTGAGAGGTTTCGTTGTCGCACCTTTATACTCACTTATTCTAAAATCCCCGGAGTCGGAAGCACTCAGTTCTCGTACGACGTGAAAAAACCTTAATCACACCCGAAATCCTTCTGGTCGTGTTCTCCGCCAATAATCCGGCGAGGAATCGTTGAGCCCTCGATTTTCAATCTTTCCCGCTCGGTATTTTTCCATTGATTTCCTTTGGCGTATGGTACAATTATTCCTGAGCGGGAATATGAGCCACATCCTGACATCCAAAACCCTCGGGCAACGCGTGCGCGCACGCCGCAAGACGCTGGGCATTACCCAGGCCGAGTTGGCCATGACCTCCGGCACCGGTATCCGCTTCATTTCCGATTTGGAGAATGGGAAGGAGACTTGCCAGATCGGCAAGGTCTTGATGGTCCTGAACACTCTGGGGCTTCGCTGGTCGCTGGGTGATGGAAAGGCGGGAGCGTAGGCACTATGGCGCGAATTCTTCACATCTGGTTGAGCGATAGGCTCGTTGGCGAATTGCAACAGGACGACTCCGGGCAGCTCCGCTTCCGTTATGCTGGGGAGTGGCTTGCGTTGCCGGACGCCGTTCCGCTCTCGGTTTCCCTACCTCTTCGTGCCGAGGGTTTTTCGCAAAAGCTGGCCCGCCCTTTTTTTGCGGGACTCCTGCCCGAGGAGGCCAACCGCGCCCTGATTGCGAAGAGCTTCGGCGTCAGCAAAAACAACGATTTTGCACTGCTGGATCGGATCGGCGGCGAATGCGCCGGGGCTGTCAGCCTTATGCCCGAAGGCATTCCGCCCACCGGATCGGAACCAGGTGCTTACGAAGCAATCGACGAGGCCACCCTCGCGCAATTGCTGGCCGAGCTGCCAAAGCACCCATTGCTTGCCGGAAAAGCGGGGTTGCGCCTTTCGCTCGCGGGTGCTCAAAACAAGATGGCTATCGCTCGGGTTGGCGATGGTTATGCGCTGCCGCTTAACGGCGCGCCAAGCACGCACATCCTCAAACCCCCGAGTCCCCACTTCGCGGGCCTTATTGAAAACGAGTGCTTTTGCATGAAGCTCGCCGCAGCCGTGGGGTTGAAGGTCGCCGCGGTGCGCATCGGCCGCGCACAGGATTCTTCTTTTCTGGAAATCGAGCGATACGACCGCAGGCACCTCTCCGACGGCACCTTGGAGCGCATCCACCAGGAAGACTTCTGTCAGGCGCTCGGTGTGGCTCCCGAGATGAAATACCAATCCGAGGGCGGACCGGGCCTGAAGCGCTGTTTTGAACTGGTGCGCTCCGTCTCTTCTGCTCCCGCTGTGGATTTGCTCCGGTTGTTTGATGCGGTGCTTTTCAATTACCTGATCGGGAATGGCGATGCGCACGGGAAGAATTTCTCGCTGCTTTACGACGGCGGCGAAATCCGCCTCGCACCGCTCTACGACCTCGTTTGCACGCAAGCCTATCCCGAGTTGTCCAAAACAATGGCGATGAAAATTGGCGGCGAACGCAACCCGGACAGTGTCGTGGCGAGAAACTGGCGAA
>JAPLTE010000040.1 GCA_026398235.1 Verrucomicrobiota bacterium | reverse complement strand
GCGAAGCTGGAGCTTCGAAGACACTGGCATTCCCAGGCTGGAGCCTGGGAACGAGAACCCGGCAGACTAAATGTCGATTCAGCCTAAACCGGTTTGGAATAGACCTCCGCCCCTTTCTCCACAAACTCGCGGGATTTTTCCTCCATCCCTTTGGCGAGGGCTTCCTCTTCGGCAATCCCCTGCTCCGCCGCGAATTTGCGCACGTCGTCACTGATCTTCATCGAGCAGAAATGCGGGCCGCACATGGAACAGAAATGGGCGCTCTTGGCCCCCTCCTGAGGGAGGGTTTCGTCGTGGAACGCCAGCGCCGTCACCGGGTCGAGCGAAAGGGCAAATTGGTCTTCCCAACGGAACTCGAAGCGGGCTTTGGACAAGGCGTTATCACGGTATTGCGCGCCGGGATGGCCTTTCGCAAGATCAGCAGCATGGGCGGCGAGCTTGTAGGCGATCACGCCATCCTTGACGTCCTTTTTATTCGGCAACCCGAGGTGTTCCTTGGGCGTTACATAGCAGAGCATCGCTGTGCCGTACCATCCGATCATCGCCGCGCCGATGGCGCTCGTAATGTGGTCGTAGCCGGGCGCGATGTCCGTCACGAGCGGCCCGAGCGTGTAGAACGGGGCTTCGTGGCACCATTCCAATTGCGCGAGCATGTTGTCATGGATCATGTGCATCGGCACGTGGCCGGGGCCCTCGTTGATGACCTGCACGCCGCGATCCCACGCGCGCCGGGTCAGTTCGCCCTGGGTTTGCAATTCGCCAAACTGTGCCTCGTCATTGGCGTCGGCAATGGAGCCGGGGCGCAGGCCGTCGCCGATGGAAAACGCAACGTCATAGGCCGCCAGGAGGTCGCAAATCTCGTCCCAATGCGTGTAGAGAAAATTCTCTTTATGATGCGCCAGGCACCATTTGGCCAGGATGCTGCCGCCCCGGCTGACAATTCCCGTGGCACGGTTGGCTGTCATCGGAATGAAGCGCAACAAGACGCCCGCGTGGATCGTGAAATAATCGACGCCCTGCTCGCACTGCTCAACAAGGGTGTCGCGGAAAATTTCCCATGTGAGGTCTTCGGCGCGGCCATTCACTTTTTCCAGCGCCTGGTAAATCGGGACCGTGCCGATCGGCACCGGCGAGTTGCGCAAAATCCACTCGCGCGTGGCATGGATGTTCTTCCCGGTGGAAAGATCCATCACCGTATCCGCGCCCCATTTGGTGGCCCAGCGCATTTTCTCCACTTCCTCCTCGATGCTGGAGGCCACGGCGGAGTTGCCGATATTGGCATTGATCTTCACCAGGAAATTGCGCCCGATGATCATCGGCTCCAGCTCGGGATGGTTGATATTGCAAGGGATGATCGCCCGGCCGCGCGCCACCTCGTCGCGCACAAACTCGGGGGTGATGAACTGCGGCATCACCTGCGGAAATTGAGCAAAGACACCGGGGGCATCCGAGCGGCCGGTGGTTCCAGGGTGCTGATGCCGCATGGAACGGCGGGGAGCTTTGTCAGAGAGTTGATCGCGCAGCCGCTCCAGTCCCTGGTTCTCACGCAGGGCGATGTATTCCATTTCCGGGGTGATGATCCCCTGTTTGGCATACCACATCTGCGTCACGGGATGACCGGCGGAAGCCCGCAACGGGCTGCGGCGCAGGCCGGGAAATTCCACGAGCCGATTTTTTTCCGAACGGCTGGCGTACTCGGCGTGTTGCTCGGAGAGATACCCGTTGTCCATCGGCGCCACGGCGCGGCCTTCGTATTCCTCCACATCGCCCCGGGCGCGAATCCACGCTTCGCGCAAACGCGGGAGCCCTTGAGTGACATCGCCGCAAAACGCAGGGTCGCCCCACGGCCCCGAGCAGTCATACACGCGCACCGGCTCGTTCACCTCGACCGCTCCGTTCATGCCGTTGGTGGGTGCCAGCGCGATCTCTCGCATCGGCACACGGACGTCTGGGAAAAGCGTGCCCTCGACGTAAACGCGGCGGCTTTTGGGCAATTCATCGCTACTGTGCGGCTCGGAAGAAATCTCGGGTTCGGTCATAAAAAGTCTGGTTTAAAAAAGCCATGCCGGAGATCGACATGGCTGAAAGGCTTCGCTCCCTTCGGCGGCATCACCCGCATCAGGTTCAAAGGGTCTGTCCCGGTTCCTTTTTAGAGGCCCGAAACACTCTCAGCCCATCGGCTCCCCCGCATCAGGAAGTGAACCATAGAGCGTGGGTTCCCTTTGGAAAAGAGAAATCAGGAAGGGAGGAGATTATCAGGAACTCAGGAAAATCAGGAAGGAAAGAGCCCCCTTGCTTGCCTCGCTTTTTCCTTTGCGGCTTTGCGGCTTTGCGTGAGACTGCCTTTTTTTCATGGCCAGCAAATCCCGTCCTTCCCAACGCAAACCCGAACTCATGGCCCCAGCGGGAAATTGGACCTGTCTGCGCGCGGCGCTACGGGCCGGAGCGGATGCCCTCTATTTCGGCGTCAGCGGATTTAACATGCGCGCCAATTACCGGAATTTCCTCCCCCGGGAGATGCAACGCATCGCCGCCGAATGCCACGGGGCCGGAGCGCGCGCCTACCTCGCTCTTAATACCATTATTTACGAAAACGAACTTCCTAAAGTGGGGCGCATTTTGCAAACAGCCAAAGAGGCAGGCATTGACGCGGTGATCTGCTGGGATTTGGCGGTGGTGCAAAAAGCCGCCGCGATTCAACTGCCGGTGTTTCTTTCGACGCAGATGTCGGTCTCCAATTCCGAGAGCCTCGCGCTTTTTTACCGCACGTTTGGCATCCGGCGGTTTGTGCTCGCCCGGGAATGTTCGCTGGAGCAGATCCAAGCGATGCGGCGCAGGCTGAAAAAGCTTTTGGGCGCAGAGGCGGACTGCATCGAGATCGAAGTCTTCGGGCATGGAGCCATGTGCGTTTCGGTCAGCGGCCGCTGTTTCCTCTCGCAGGATCGGTTTGGCAAATCCGGCAACCGGGGCGAATGCATCCAGCCGTGCCGACGCGAATATAAGATCACCGATGTCGAAGACGAAATCTCGTTCCGGCTTGGGAACAATTATCTGCTCAGCCCGGAAGACCTGTGCACGATGCCTTTCCTGGATCAACTGCTGGCAAGCGGCATCGCGAGCCTCAAAATCGAAGGCCGCGCACGCACGCCCGAATACGTCAGCACCGTCACTTCCGCCTATCGCCGGGCGATTGATTTCTATTTCGAGAACAAGGGACGCCGCGGATTTAAGGCGGCATTTGAGGCGCTCAAAACCGAGCTTACGGCAACGCTGGACACGGCGTATCATCGGGGCCTTTCCAGCGGCTTTTTTATGGGCAAACCGGTGGACCAATGGACCACAGGCCGGGGAAGCCGCGCCAAGCAAAGCAAGCGGCTCGTGGGCGAGGTGGTGAATTACTACCGCAAAGCAGGCGCGGCGGAAATCCAGGTGCGCAACGCCGGGTTTGCGCTCGGCGACGAACTGCTCATCCAAGGCCCCACCACAGGCTTGGTGCGGCTTACGGTTGCTTCGATCCAGATCGAACACGCAGCGCGGCAATGCGCGGAACGCGGCGAACATGTGGCGTTAAGTGTGCCGGAACAGGTGCGGCCACGGGACCGGGTTTTTGTGGTGACGCAACGAGAAAGCTAATGCGCTTCGCGTAAAAGCGGAAAGCGAAGGGCTGCGGGCCAAACTTTCAGAGCCGCTTTGCGCAGGGAGCGGCCAAACATTTTTCCGAAAACCGACACCCCGAAGAAGGCGAGCGCAAAGACCACCGGAGGTTCGGGAGCCCCCACGTAATCGAGCTGGACGTTGTCCATCGTGAAAGATCCTGTGTCGCCGTTGGAGAAAACCCCCACCGAATCAAACTTCGTAAACATCGAGCTCGTGTAGGTCTGCGTCATCGTGGTGTTGCCGATCTGGCTTGTCACGGTGATCCCAGACGCGGTGCGCGCGATTTGCATGCTCGCGGTGTAAATTTCACCCGGAGTGGCCGCTCCACTTTGCTTGTATTCAGTTCCTTCGGTATAGGTGGCGATCGAAAGCAAATTTTGCCCCGTTAAATTCCGCACCTCAATGTGATCGCGTCCCGGTCCGGAAGGATCGGTCCCGAAGACGCCGGAGGTGGCGTAGCCGGTGTAGTTGTTGAAAATTTTGTTATTGAAGCTACTGCTGTCCTTGGTCAGGTAGGAACCGCCGGAGTTGTACAGCCCAAACATGAAGCTGTTGTCCGCGTTGGCGGTTTGCGTAAAGCTGTAATTGAACGAAAGCGTGAGCGAGGCTCCCACGGCTAAATCCTGCGGGGTGAAATAAGCCATCGCCGTAGCTTTTTCAGCCGAGGCATCCTTGAAGGTGAGCCCGGTGTCGCTGCTGACACTGACATTGGTTTGGGGCCCCCCGGTCAACCAATGCGCCGAACCGGGCAGAGCCTGCGTAGTGCGATCGCCATCTGCAAACGTGTCATTTAAGAGGACCAAAGTAGCTCCCGCGCGGGCGCTCCAAAAGGCCAGTAAACAGCAAACCACAAAGGCCGACAGGGGACTCCCCCGGCGGCTCATTCGCCCTTCTTTTTGATATGCGTTATTTTGCGTAGCTTTCACTGCGTTCCTTACTCTGCGGGTAGATTAAGTATTTATGCGCACCAAGTGCAAGCAAAAAATCGCCTTTCCGTGCCATCTTTTTCGATCCCCCTTCCGGGACCGATTCCGGTCTTGCGCGCAGTGCGGAGCGGTGCTCGAAAAGCTTGACAAAAGTAAGCGTCCTGATAATTGAAATGTGAAATTATCAGCATCCTAACCTTTTTGATCCTTTATGCCGCTCCTGATGCTCAAAGACCTGCCCCAATACGATTGCCTGCTCAAGGCGTCCGAGCGGTATCCCGGCCTGGATCCCACAGCCAAAGAAGCATTTCTCCATTTGCTGCGCACGGGCGACATGGTTTTTGAGGAGATTGGCCATTTTCTCACCCGGCACAATATCAGCCAAGGGCGGTTCACGGTGATGGCGCTCCTGTCCCGCACGTGGATCGAATCGTTCACCCCGGCTTCGCTTGCGGAGGAATCCGGCGTCACGCGGGCCACGATGACGGGGCTCATCGACACGCTCGAAAAGGACGGAATGGTGGTGCGACAGGCCGACGCCCACGATCGTCGCACCGTGCATGTAAGCCTCACCAAGCAAGGCCAAGCCAGCCTGGAAGCGATGCTCCCGGATTATTTTGAATGCGTCTCGCGCATCATGTCTCCATTGAACCCCCGCGAGCGCAAGGAACTGGTGCGCCTGCTCCAAAAAATTCAGGAAGGCCTGACGCCCGCAAATCTGAAAACCTCCCATCGAACGATCAAAGCTTAAACTTATGTGGAAACGAATGTTCATCATGCTGGCGATCGTCGGCTTGCTCGCTGCGGCCCTCAACGCTTTCGACGGATTCAAAAATAAAATGATGACGGCGGCTTTCGCCAAGATGGCCCCGCCGCCACCGGCGGTCACCACCCTCGTTGCCAGGGGGCAGACCTGGCACCCTGTGTTGAATTCCGTCGGATCGCTCAAGGCCATTCAGGGCGTGCAGGTCAGCACCGACCTGCCGGGCATCATCTCCGAGATCGCTTTTGAATCCGGCAAGCCGGTCAAAAAAGGCGACCTGCTCATCAAGCTGGATACCAAGCAGGAAGAGGCGCAACTGCGGGCCGCTGAAGCCCGGCGGGATTTGGCCAAAGTGAATCTGGCCCGCAAACAGGATCTCCTCGATAAAAGAGCAACTTCGCAGGCGGAATACGATTCCGCAGCCGCAGAGGCACGGCAAGCGGAAGCTTCCGTGGAGGAAGTTCGCGCGCTGATCGACCGCAAATACATCCGCGCTCCCTTTGACGGCCTTTTGGGAATCCGGCAAGTGAACCTCGGGCAATATCTCAACGCCGGGGTGCCTATTGTGCCGCTGGAGTCGTGCGACCCCATTTATGTCGAATTCAACCTCCCTCAGCAGCACCTGAATCAAATTGCACTTCATAATAAAGTGCGCCTGACGGCACCCGGCGTTTGCGAAAAAGAATTTCAGGGTGAGATCACCGCGATTGATTCCCGGGTGGACGAGGCAACGCGCAACGTCCAGATCGAAGCGACGATTCGCAATCCCGAGCGCAAATTACGCGCGGGAATGTTCACCAATGTCGAATTGCTCCTGCCAGAACAGAAGGGAGTTCTGGCCATTCCGGCGTCATCCATCAACTACGCCCCTTATGGCGACTCCATTTTCATCGTCAAGGAGATCAAGCTCAAGGATGGGACAGCGCAGAAGCAGGCCATCCAGCAATTCGTGAAGCTCGGAGCGAGCCGGGGCGATCAGATCACCGTGTTAAGCGGGTTGAAGGAGGAAGACGAAGTGATCACTTCGGGGGTTTTCAAACTGCGCAGCAACGAGCCTGTGGAGGCCAAAGCCAGCGCTCCCCTCCCCCAGCCGGTGAATATCAATAATGAAATCCAGCCCGGCAACGAAGGGAACCCGAACCCGCCGGACACCTAGGCCCAGACGCCTCTCTTTTTCTTTAATGAAACTCACCGATCTCTTCATTCGGCGCCCGGTCGTGGCAGCCGTCCTGAGCCTGCTCATCTTGCTTGCCGGGGTGCAATCCGCGCGGGTACTCAACGTGCGGCAATATCCCCGCAGCGATATCGCGGTCGTCTCTGTCACCACCGCGTATGTCGGAGCCAATGCCGACCTCGTGCGAGGCTTTATCACCACACCTCTGGAGCGCGTGATCGCAAGCGCGGACGGCATCGACTACATCGAATCCACGAGCGCCCAGAGCGTCAGCACCATTCTCGTTCACCTCAAGCTCAACTACGACACCAACGCGGCGCTCACGCAAATCCAAGCCAAGGTGGCACAGGTTCGCAACCAGCTTCCGCCCGAAGCGGAAGCGCCGGTGATCGACCTGCAAACCAGCGACGACCGGTTCGCCTCCATTTATCTGGCGTTTTCCTCGAAGGATCTCGACGGCAACCAGATCACCGATTACCTCACGCGGGTGGTCCAGCCGAAGCTGAGCGCAGTAAGCGGCGTTCAGAGGGCCGATATTCTCGGCGCGCGCACCTTTGCCATGCGCATTTGGCTCAAGCCGGACCGCATGGCGGCGTTGAATATTTCCCCGACGGAAGTGCGCACCGCCCTCGCAGCCAACAATTATCTCTCGGCGCTCGGTGCGACGAAAGGCTCGATGATTTCCGTGAACCTGGTGGCCAACACCGGCCTGCGAACCGCCGGGGAATTCAGTCAGCTTGTGATCCGGCAACAGAACGGCGTGATCGTCCACCTCAAGGATATCGCCGACGTGGAGCTCGGTGCTGAAAGTTACGATTCGGATGTGCGGTTCGATGGCAAAAAAGCGACCTTCATGGGGATCTGGGTGCTGCCCACCTCCAACTCGCTCGACGTCATCAAGGCTGTGCGCGCGGAGCTGCCCGACATCCGCAAGCAACTTCCAGCCGGCATGGAAGTGAGCATCCCTCACGACAGCACCGAGTACATTCAAGACTCCATTCACGAAGTCTGGAAGACCTTGGGCGAAACCTTGTTGTTGGTGATCCTCATCATCTATCTCTTCCTGGGTACGATCCGATCGGCTTTGATTCCGGTGATCGCCATTCCCATTTCCCTGATCGGCGCGGCTTTCCTGATGCTCCTCTTCGGATTCACGATCAACTTGCTGACGCTTCTGGCTGTGGTGCTCTCGGTGGGGTTGGTGGTGGATGACGCCATTGTGGTTGTGGAAAACGTGGAGCGCCATTTACAGGAAGGGCTCACCCCGTTTCAGGCTGCCATTACCGGAGCGCGCGAACTGCTCGGGCCGCTCATCGCGATGACCATTTCCCTTGCGGCTGTTTACGCCCCCATCGGCATCCAGGGCGGGCTGACCGGCGCACTTTTCCGTGAGTTCGCCTTCACGCTGGCAGGCGCGGTCACTGTTTCGGGCCTCGTCGCGATCACCCTATCGCCCATGATGTGCTCGAAGCTCCTGCGTGCGGGAGAATCGCACCGCGGCTACGCCGGTTGGATCAATCGTCAGTTCGATAAATTGCGCAGCGCCTATATGCTAAAGCTGGGCCAAACCCTGCAATGGAGGCCGGTCACGCTGGTTCTGGGGTTGTGCGTTGTTTCGTCCATTTTCTGGTTCTACAAATCCTCAGCCAAGGAACTCGCGCCTAAGGAGGACCAGGGGATCATCTTTGGCATTGTTCAGGCGTCGCCGAATTCGACCGTGGACCAGACCAACCTTTTCACCTCAAGGATTTACGATATTTTGAAATCCTTCCCGGAGTCCGGTCACGTTTTCCAGCTCACCATGCCGACAAGCGGGTTCGCCGGCTTGGTGACAAAACCGTGGAGCCAACGCAAACGCACGACGCAAGGGATGGAGCGCGATCTCAGCGCCAAGGCCGCAACGGTGCCTGGAATCAAACTGCTCACCATGACGCCTGAACCGCTCCCTGGGGGCAGCCAGTTCCCGCTGGAAATCGTCATCTCCTCCACCGCCGAACCGGCGCAGTTGATCGAGTTCGCCAATAAACTGATTGCGAAAGCCTTCCAGAGCGGCCTCTTTTTCTTTGCCGATACCGACCTCAAATACGATCTGCCACAGGCGGAAGTCGTGTTCGACCGGGAGAAAGTCGCTTCGCTCGGGCTCAACCTGCAACAAGTGGGGGCCGACCTCGGCACGCTGCTCGGCGGCAATTATATTAACCGGTTCAGCATCCAGGGGCGTAGCTACAAGGTGATCCCCCAGGTCAAGCGCACCGAGCGTCTCACCACAGACCAACTCAAGGAGCTTTACGTCAGCGGCCCGGGCGGAAAGCTCGTGCAGCTTTCGACCTTCGCCAACATCAAGCAAACCACCGAGCCGCGTGCTTACGGGCGCTTCCAGCAACTCAACAGCGCGCGCATTTACGGAGTGATCAAGCCGGGGGTCGCGCTCAACACGGCCCTGAAACTGCTCGAAACTGAAGGCGAAAAAATCCTGCCCAAAGGGTTCACGATCGACTACGCAGGCAGCGCCCGCCAGCTTCGGCTCGAAGGCGACAAGCTCACGTTCACGATGTTGCTCTCCTTCATCCTGATCTTCCTCGTCTTGGCCGCACAGTTTAACAGCTTCCGCGATCCGTTCATCATCCTGATCGGTTCGGTGCCGCTGGCTCTCTCCGGTGCGCTTCTATTCACATTTATCGGGTTTACTTCGCTCAATATCTACAGCCAGATCGGGCTGATCACTTTGGTGGGTCTGATTGCCAAGAACGGCATTCTGATTGTCGAATTTGCCAACACGTTGCAGGAACAGGGTCGCACGAAATGGGAAGCCGTCATCGAGGCCGCAGGCACGCGGTTGCGCCCCATTTTGATGACCACCACGGCGACCGTGGTGGGCCACTTGCCCCTGGTGTTCGCCAAAGGGCCCGGAGCCGGTTGCCGTAACAGCATCGGCCTCGTGCTGATCACCGGTATGATTATTGGCACGGCATTCACCCTTTTCGTTGTGCCAGCCGTCTACACATTCCTCGCCAAAGATCGCCAGGGCAAACCGGCGGACGCGGGGGAGGAAACAGCAGAAGAAGCAATGGAGCTGGTGGAGGCGTAACCCGGCAGAAAACGAGCCCACCCAAATTGCTTGTCCTCCCTCTGATAATCCTCGCATCTGATCTCTCCCCGGCGTACAAGCCTGAATGCAAAAGAAACTTTTCACCGAGCTTGGGTTATCGCCTGAACTACTAAAGGCGGTTGCCAGAGTCGGATACGAGGAGGCTTCGCCCATCCAATCGGAAGCCATTCCCGTCCTCCTCAAGGGAGCAGATGTTTTCGGCCAATCCCAGACAGGCTCGGGCAAAACCGCCGCGTTCGCCCTGCCCGCCATTGAGCTGGTGGACCCGGCGATTCGCGCCACACAGGTGCTGATCCTCTGCCCCACGCGCGAACTCGCCGTGCAGGTCGCCGAGGAGGTCTCCAAGCTCGCCTTCTTTAAACGCGGCGTGCGCGAACTGCCGATCTACGGCGGGCAATCGTACGAGCGCCAGTTCCAGGGACTCCAGCGCGGCGCGCACATTGTCATCGGCACGCCGGGCCGCGTGATGGATCACATGGACCGCGGCACGCTCAAGCTCGACCAAATCAAGATGGTCATCCTGGATGAAGCCGACCGGATGCTCGACATGGGGTTTATCGACGACATCAAAAACGTTTTAAGCAAAATGCCGCCGGAACGGCAGACCGTGATGTTCTCGGCCACCCTTCCCGGCCCGATCCAGCAGTTGGTGAAGAGTTTCACGCGCAACCCGGTCAACATTCGCATCCAGGACCAGGCGCTCACCGTCCCCAATATCGAGCAGGTTTATTACGAACTGGATCGGCGCGCGAAAGTCGAGGTGCTCTGCCGCTTGATCGACATTGAGGATATCAAATTCGGCCTCATCTTTTGCGCCACCAAAATGATGGTCGATGAGTTGACCGAACATCTCACGGCGCGCGGGTACGCCGCCGATAAACTCCACGGCGATATGTCCCAGGCGATGCGGGAGCGCGTCATGGCCAAATTCCGCAAGCGCGGGCTGGAATTCCTCGTCGCCACCGATGTCGCGGCGCGCGGCGTGGACGTGGACGATATCGAGGTTGTTTTTAACTACGATCTTCCGCAAGACAGCGAGGATTATGTGCACCGCATCGGCCGCACGGGGCGGGCCGGGCGCAGTGGCAAGGCCATCACCTTTGTCGCCGGACGCGAAATCTGGAAGCTTCAAAACATCATGCGCGCCACCAAGGGCAAAATCCATCGGGCGCGCGTCCCTTCCGCCGATGAAGTGGAGCAAAAGCGCACGAGCGCCTTTTATGATCTGATCCGCGACACACTCGAAGGCGGCGATTACCGGCGGCATGATGAATTGATCGACCAGCTTTTGGACCAGGGCCATACTCCAACGGATATTGCCTCCGCGTTGATCCACCTTGCGGGCGGCGAAAAAGCGCGGCCTGCCACAGAACGGGAACCTGTGGCCAATATGACCATTCCGCGCCGCGAGGAGCGCCCCGAGCGACGCCAAGACTCCGCGCCCGAATCGCGCGTTGACCCATTCAAAAAGAAAAAGCGTCCCGCCGAAGCCGTCGCGGCAGAATCGGGCGATCTAAGCGAACGCATTGGAAAAGCGCGGAACAAACGGGATCGCAACGCCGAAGTCGAACCAAGCAAAGTCTCGCATGAGCCGGGCATGGTCCGGCTGTCCATGAACACCGGACGGGATCACGAAATCAGCCCGGGCGACGTCGTGGGGGTCATTGCGGGATTAGCGAAAATCCCCAAAGAATCGATCGGCGCCATTCGCCTCCTCGCCAGGACGACGTACGTCGATGTGGGCCGGGAACATGCCCCGCGTGTGCTGGAGAAACTGAACGGCATCAAGTTCAAGGGCCGCAATCTGTTTATCAGCTTGGCGGAGTAGTCCTCTGCAAAGCTGCGGCTCTTTTGCAAAGAAAGAGCCTGTCAGCCCAAGCGCGCAAAGGGAGCAGAACTTCGTCTTGCTTTCTCCAAGGAGAAAGGCCATTAAGCATAAGCCTTATGCGTCCTTTCCTGTTTTCCCTGATTTGCTCTGCGACCTGCGCTGTCGTTGCCCAGAGAAACGCCCGGCCCCTGTATGTCCGCAAACAGAAAGCACTGGCCTGCATCGATCTCAAATAGCGCTCAAAAAAACTGTTTCATGCTGTCCGCCCTTTCCAAGCCCTCGAAAACATGGCAGCGCCAGCGCGGCAGTCGTTTCGCCGGAAGAATGTGGGTCCTTACAATCTATTTTTGTTTGTTGTTGATGAATTGCGCCGCCGGTTTAGTGGTCCCTCTGATCGGCTCGCTGGCTCCCTTCTACTGCGGGGCCCTCTGGATTGCCCTTTTCTGGGATACGGTTTTGCTGACCGCCATCTGGTTCCGGCATGATTGGGCGAGGTTCGTTCTCGCGGGTTTCCTCATCTGTTTCGATGTGGGCTTGCTGCTTTTTATCTCTGAAGCCAGCGGGCGCTGCCCTTCCCTGCGAGGAGAAGGGGTGAATGTGCTCGTGCTGCTTTCGCTCACCAATGCTTTGGCCGCCGGGTTTATTCTCGGCTCGATCGACATAATATCGATCTCCCGGCCCATGAGTCCCAAAGATGACTAAGATCGGCATTTCAGGGCGACCGCCATCCGCTGCCGCCTCGATAGAGGAATAGCAGCAACTGGCTGAAATTTGGCGAACTCCGGCATTGCCAACCTTCCCCTGTATGTGCATCCTGCCTGACTTCATTCCGCCATGCACCCAAGATTCGCGGCTTTTTTTCTTACCTGCCTTCTCGCATCCGCTCAGCCTGTTTTTGCACAGGAGCCCGCCGCTTTTGCCATCGCCGACGCCACGACGGGCCACCTCCTCGATGCCCAGAGACCTAACAAGAAGCTCCCGATTGCCAGCCTGACGAAAATTGCCACCGCCATGGTGGTGCTCGATTGGCTGGATATGAGCAAGCAAAACGCGGGAAATCTCGCCACGATCCCCCTTGGAGTGAGCGCCATCGATCCGGCCAACCCCATCGGATTCCAGCCGGGAGACCAAGTCTCCATCCGCGACCTCCTCTACGCCATGTTGGTCCAGAGCGATAATATTGCCGCCTATACCCTGGCGGACCACGTCGGGCGGGATCTCCAGCGCAATGCCCAAAGTGTCGCAAAACCGATGGATCTGTTTGTAGCCCAAATGAATGCCCTCGCGCGCAGTCTGGGCATGACCCGGACGACTTTCCTCAATCCCCATGGACTCGACACCGCGCACGAATCCCCCTACTCCACCGCACGCGACCTCGTTACCCTTACCTGCGCGGCCTTGAAGCGTTCCTCCTTCCGCTTTTACGTTTCGCAGAAAGAGCGCCGGATCGCGCGCCACCTGCCCAACGGCAAAACGGCGGAATACAACTTGGTCAACACCAATGAATTACTCGGGATCAACGCCATCGATGGCGTGAAAACCGGCAAAAGCTCACGTGCAGGCGAGTGCCTGATCATTTCGGCAGCACGCCCGCCGGAATCGATCCAAAATCCAGACGGCTCCTACACTGTGACCCCTCGTAGGCTCATCGTGGTCGTCCTCGGGTCCACCGACCGGTTCAATGACGCGAAGCGGCTGCTTGACAATGGTTGGAACCTTTACGATCAATGGGCCTCGATGGGGAGACCTCTGGAAAAATAGAATATGAAACGAATCGGCATCCTTACAAGCGGCGGCGATTGCCCCGGACTCAACGCAGTATTACGAGGCGCGGTGCGCGCCGCCACAGCCCAAGGCTGGGAGGTCTTAGGTTTTAAAGACGGGTATGAAGGCCTGCTCAATGGCGGGGATTACATGGTGTTGGACCGCAAAAACACCACCAACATCATGGCCCTCGGCGGCACCATTCTGGGCACCACCAACAAAGGCCATTTCGTGGCCAAGGTAGGCACCGGCGATAAAATGGCCGTTCCGCCTGCGGTGATCGAAGAGTCCCGCGCCACCCTTGCCAAGCTCGGGGTCGAAGCACTCATCTGTATTGGGGGCGACGGTTCACTCACCACATCGCTGCAACTTTTCGAGGAAGGCTTTAAGACTGTGGGCGTTCCCAAATCCATTGACAACGACTTGGAAGCCACCGCAACGACATTCGGATTTGATTCCGCCGTGGCCTGTGTTTCCGATTCCCTCGACCGTCTGCACACCACCGCCGCGAGCCACAAGCGCGTGATGGTGACGGAAGTGATGGGGCGGCATGCCGGGTGGATTGCCCTTCACGGCGGCTTTGCCGGGGGTGCCAGCATCATTCTGATTCCCGAGATCCCCTTCGATCTCGACCGGGTGGCCGAAGCGATCCTTCGCCGCGAAAAGGCCGGCCTCCACAGCACCCAGGTCGTTGTAGCCGAAGGCGCGCGCCCCAAGGACGGTCGCCAGATGTTGCACGTCACCGGTTCGGGCGAATACAAGCTCGGCGGCATGGGCGAGCAAGTCGCCCGCGAAATCGCCAAGCGCACCGGCAAGGAAACCCGCACCTGTGTGCTGGGGCATGTCCAGCGCGGCGGCGCACCCACCACCAAGGACCGCATTCTGGGAACCCAGTTCGGAGTCAAGGCGGTGCAGTTAATCATGGAAGGCAAATTCGGCCACATGGTCAGCTACCAAAACTTCCAAGTCACCGAAGTTTCCATTTCCGAAGCCGTCCATCGGCTCCGGTTGGTCAAACCCGACAGCCAGATGGTACAAATGGCGCGAGCCGTCGGCATCACCTTTGGCGATTAACATATATGGACCCGTTGCTCGAACTGCTTAAGACCAATGGCCGGGCTCCCATCGGGGATCTGGCCAAGGCGTTGAACGTAAGCGAAGCCGAAGCGGCAAAACGCCTCGAAGCGTTGGAGCGCGACGGCACTATTGTGGGGTATCAAGCCCTTTTCGACCCCGAAAAAACGGGCAACGGGGCCGTGGAAGCCGTCATCGAAGTCAAGATCACCCCCGAACGCGGGGGCGGCTTTGACCGGCTCGCCAGCCGCATTTCAAAATTCGAGGAAGTGCAAAGCTGTTACTTGATGAGCGGCGGTTACGACCTGCTCATCATCGTGCAGGGTAAGAATCTGCAATCCGTCGCCCGGTTCATCGCCGAGCGGCTGAGCACCATCAAAGGGGTGATTTCAACCGCCACGCATTTCCGGCTGAAAGCCTACAAAGAAAGCGGCATGCTACTGCACCGCGAGAGCAAGCCCCAGCGGCTCGCCGTCTCGCCTTAAAAGTTCCAGACAATTAACCCGAAAGGGTTCCCAGAGAAGCAGCCGGAGGTTGAGCGCAAGCCACAATCTCCGGCTCTTTTTTTGCCTCAGCCTGTACGCCCCGATTTATTGCGCGCTCGGCTCCGGCGTTGCCCCTTCCAAAAGCGCGAGCGTTTCGCCGATGAGGAATAGTGAGCCGGTGACGAGCACCCGGCACCCGGCCTCCCGCGCTTGGGCTTGTGCGTATGCAAACCCTTCTTTCACGGAACTCGCAACGTGACAAGGCACGCCAGGAGCCACCTCGCGCACCACGTTTGCGAGTTCCTCAGCCGTGCAGGAACGGACGCTGTGCACAGGGGCGACGACAAAGGCCGCACCAAGCGGAGCGAGTGCTCGACAAACGGCCGCCACTTCTTTGTCTCGCAAAATACCCAACAAAATCACCGGCTGCTCTGCTGGATAACATTCTCCCCAAGTCTGGACCAATCGGCTGGCGGCAGCCTCGTTGTGCGCCCCGTCGAGAATCACAGCCCCGCCCCCCTCACCCGCGATGCGTTGAAAGCGGCCCGGCCACACCACCTTTGCAAGCCCCTGTTCAATGGCTTCTTGGCAAACAGGTAGGCGCGTCGCGGTCAAGGCGGCTATGGCCAGTGCGGCGTTGATTTTTTGATGGCTGCCGGGTAACGCCACGGGATGCAGGGCAGGTTCCGCGATCCACGAAAGAGGGCATCCCAACCGCGCTGCGGTTTCGGTGATCACACGGGTGGCGGGCGGGGGTTGCGGCACACTCACCACCGGAACCCCGGGCTTCAAAATTCCGGCTTTTTGCGCGGCGATCTCCTCCAGCGTCTCCCCGAGGTATTGGCGATGGTCAAAGCTCAACGCTGTAAGGACCGCGACGGCAGGGGTGACTGCGTTGGTGGCATCGAGCCGCCCACCCAACCCGGTCTCCAGCACGAGGACCTCCGCGCGTTGCTCCTGGAACCATGCAAGCGCCAGTGCGGTGGTGATCTCAAAAAACGTCGGGTGCTGTGGCCAGGGGGCGATCCACTCCCGGATGCGCGTCAACCCGGCCGCAATGTCCGCCTCGGGCATCGGGACGCCGTCGAGCCGGATCCTTTCGCGAAATGAAACCAGGTGAGGCGAGGTGAAGAGCGCCGTGCGCAACCCGGCTGCGCGACAAACCGCGTCGAGCATGGCGCAAACCGATCCCTTGCCATTGGTCCCTGCGACGTGGAAAACAACCGGGCCGGAGCCCGGCCGCGGCGCGGGATCCACTCCCAGGCAACCCAGCAAACGGGTGATGTTTTCCAGCCCCAGCTTAATCCCTACTGTTTGCGTAGAGTAAAGCCACGCAATGGATGCGTCGTACGTCATGCCCGTGCAACCGTGGCGACGCGCACCGATGCCGCACCCGCATCCCTGAGCACGCGGGCGCATTCATCCACGGTGGAGCCGGTAGTCAGGACGTCGTCGATCAAGAGAAGGTGAAGATTGCGCACTTGCGCACTTTGCCGCAGTTGGAAGGCTCCGCGCAAGTTTTCCATGCGTTCCTCGCGGTCAAAAATCGTCTGGGTGGTCGTATAACGGATGCGCTTGAGACAATGCGCCAGCGGAATGCCGCTGCGGCGCGCAAGCCCCTCGGCCAGAATATGCGCCTGATTGAAGCCGCGTTCCCGCTCGCGCGTGGGATGGAGCGGCACCGGCACGATGCGGTCGCAGGCTGGCGTCTGGAGGCGCGGATCCTTTAAGGTTTCCGCCAGCCAGTCCACCAGGACGTGGCGCAAATAGATTTTGCCGTTGTATTTGAAGCGGTGCACCACCTCACGCACCCCGTCCCGGCTTTGGTAGCAGGCAACCGCGCAGGTGAATTCAAAATGGCGCTCCCTGCAATTGGGGCAAAGGAACGCGCTTTCGATCTGTCCCGGGAAGGGCTGCGAACAGGTGTCGCAAAACGGGGCCCGGATCACAGGCGCCTTTTTGCGGCACGTTGCGCAAAGATGTTCCCCCGCGGTAGTCTTGCACAAGCAGAGGGTGCAATGCGGCGGGTAAAGAAGGTCGAGAAACGCACTCCCCGCGCCGCGAAGCAACTTTGGAATTTGGAAAAGCATCGGGCAGCGAGGCATTACGCAACATCGGAGAAGGAATGCCCTCTTAGCCCTCGCACCCACGCAGCATCTCGTCCCACGATGTATCCAGTGCTTTGCGAAGCTTGGAAAGTGTGCGGAGGGTTGGAAAATATTTCCCGGCCTCTATGCTCTGAGTGTACCGGGTAGAGATGCCTGCCGCTTCGGCCAAATTCTCTTGGGTCAATCCCTTTGCGATGCGCAAACGGACGACATTTTTCCCGAACTGCGTACGCAGGGAACAGGTCTGAGATTTTTGTGTCGGCACGTCGCGATTTTCGACGGATTGCCCTCTCTTAAACACGATGCTTGCATCGTGAAGTTGTTGCCATCTTTTGCAAATATTAGGAAATGGCAGGCGGCGGGGATTTTGGCGGAGAGCAAGGAACAAGAACGCGCCAAAAAATACACTTCTTACTTTCCGCTCCATCCCTTTTACTTCCCCCATGCTCTTTCTCGTCCCCACTCCGATCGGCAACCTTGGCGATATTACCTTGCGCGCGCTCGAGGTGCTCAAAAGCGCAGATGTGATCGGCGCGGAGGACACGCGGCATTCCGGTCATCTCCTGCGGCATTTCGGAATCGAGAAGCCGCTGGTCTCCTACCACGAACACAACGAGGCCCGGCGCACCCAGGAATTATTGGAACGGCTCCGGCGCGGCGAAACCGTCGCCATTATCTCCGATGCCGGGATGCCCGGCATATCCGATCCCGGCGGACGCCTGCTCGCCGCGTGCATTGCGGAAAAGCTGCCCTACAGCGTGCTTCCGGGGGCAAGCGCCGTCATTACAGCCCTCATTGGCTCGGGATTCCCGGCGGATACCTTTTATTACGGCGGTTTTCTGCCCCCCAAAAGCGGAGGGCGCGAGCGCGAACTGGAAGCCGCCGCAAATCGCCAGGCAACGAGCGTCTTTTATGAAAGCCCGCATCGTCTCACCAAAACGTTGGAAGCCGCCACGCGGTTATTGGGAGAGCGTCCCCTTTGCGTGGCGCGCGAGTTGACCAAAACCTTTGAGGAATACCGGATCGGTCCCGCCGTCGAACTCCTGGCCCATTACACCGCGCACCCGCCCAAGGGCGAAATCACGCTGCTTGTGCGTGGGCTCACCGCGCGGGAATGGCGGGAGCATGAGCGGTTTTCAAGTTGAAAAAGACCCTGATATCTCGCACATTTGTTTATGCCCGCAACCGGACTGGATCTCATCGCAGACATTCGTGCACTCAAACGCGAGCGCAACGCGGTTATTCTCGCTCACAATTACCAGATCAAAGAAATCCAGGAAGTGGCCGATTTCGTGGGCGATTCCCTCGGGTTGAGCTACAAAGCCGCTGAAACCGATGCGCAGGTGATCGCCTTCTGCGGAGTGCATTTCATGGCGGAGACGGCGAAGATCGTGAATCCGTCCAAGACGGTCATTTTGCCGGATTTGGAAGCCGGTTGCTCGCTCGCGGATTCCTGCCCCGGCCCGGCATTGGAGGCTTATCTCAAGGCGCATGCCGATAAGAACTATTACGTTATCGCCTACATCAATTGCAGCGCTGCCGTCAAGGCCCTCTCGGATGTGATTTGCACCAGCGGCAACGCAGTCAAAATCGTCAACGCCTCACCCAAAGACCGCAATCTGCTTTTCGTCCCGGATGAGAACCTTGGCTCTTGGGTGATGGAGCAAACCGGGCGGCCGATGGAACTTTGGAAGGGGCATTGCCACGTTCACGTGGAGTTTACCGCAAAAAGCATCGAAAAAATCCGCGACCAATACCCGGACGCGCCAGTGGTCGCCCACCCCGAATGCCGCCCTGCGGTGCGTCTGCTTGCGGATGAAGTCTGCTCCACGGAAAAAATGATCAGCTTCTGCCGCGACCATCCGGCCTCGGCGTTCATCATTGTGACCGAAGAAGGGATGCTGCATCGGCTGCGGCGGGAATTGCCGGGAAAAACTTTTCTTGCCGGCCCGACGCCCGAGTGCCCCTGTGCGGAGTGCCGCTTCATGAAGCTCAATACCTTGGAAAAACTGCATTCCTGCCTGCAAACGCTGCAACCGGAGATCGTCCTGCCCGAACCGCTGCGGATGCGCGCCGAACTCCCCATCCGACGAATGTTGGAATGGAGCAAATAGCGCCATGAGAAAAGATTTCCCCCTTGTTTGGATCATCGCCTTCTCATTATTGCTGGCGGCCTGCAAAGCGCCCCAGCAGATGCCCGATCCACACAGCGCGGCCAATGATTTTTTGCAAAAGATCGGCGAATCCCGTTTTCAGGAAGCTTATGAAAGCACCGCCTTTGCTTTTCAGGCACAAACGACTTTTCGCAATTTTCAGGCCACCGCCAAAGATCTCGGCTTGAGCTCTGGGACGGTTTTCTGCACGTGGTTGAAAGATGAGCGCCAGGAGCGGGACGTCAGATTATCGGGGGAATTCATATCCGCCAGCGGAAAGACCGTCCCGGTGAACTTGACCTTGATCCAGGAACGGAACGCCTGGCGGGTTTTCGCCCTGCGCACCCCAACCCAAATCGGAAATAAAGAAGAGGACCGTTTTTCCCTCTTGGGCAAGGGAGATGGTTTTAACAGTTCCGCCAACCACGAACTCCCCTCCCCCGAAGCCCTTCAAAACCTCACAAAAAGCAGCTTGCTGCTATTTAATGAGGCGGCGCAAAAAGGCGATTTTAACGAGTTCTACTCGAAAGTCGCCCTAGCGTGGCAGAATAATCTCACCGTAAAGCAACTCAAGGCAGCTTTTGCGCCGTTTACCGATTCCAAGGTGGATATCAGTGAAATCAAGCAGCTCAACCCCGTATGGGATACCCCGCCAGAGATCAACAGCGAGGGCATTCTGAATGTGGCGGGGCATTACGCAACAAAGCCTTATCGGACCTTCTTTGCCTTGCAGTACATTTTTGAATTCCCGTATTGGAAGCTCTACGGGATCCAGGTCCAAATCAAAGCGGAGTAGCCTTCCGGTTTCAGATTGCTTCGGGCCAGCCCTTCCAATAGGCTTGAGGCAGGGACGATGAAGATTTCCAAAAGATGCCACTACGCTTTGCGCGCCCTTGTTGATCTGGGGATAGCCTCGGCATTGGGTCACCCGTTGGTCCAAATCGGCGACCTTGCCCAAAAGGAAAATCTTCCGGTGAAATTCCTGGAACAAATCTTCCTGCAACTCCGGGAGGCTGGCTGGATTCAAAGCAGGCGGGGCAAGCAAGGGGGGTATTTTTTGGCAGTTCCCGCTGCGGAAATTCTGTTCGGCAATGTCATACGGTTGCTGGATGGCCCCCTGGCTCCCCTTGCCTGCGTAAGCCGGTCCGGCTACGAACCGTGCTCCTGCCCCGATGAAGCCCATTGCGGGGTCCATGCGTTGATGGCCGAAGTGCATCGGGCCGCCACCGGCGTGCTCGATCGCGTCACGTTGGCGGATACGGTGAAAGCGACCCTGCGCAAAATCCGGCGCAACAAAGCGGCGGTTCCCTTCGTGAAAATGGTCCTGCGCCGTGCGCCACGCAAAAAGAAAATAGCAGCGCAGCCCGCAACCGACCGTAGCGCCCCCCGGCGCAAAATCCGCCCCCGCGTAAAAAGCCGCGCCAAAACCGGCTCAACCCGCAAGCAAATCCGTTAACCAAACAAACTTATGAAAACCCGAATCGTTCTTGCGGCGGCGACGGTATTGTTTTGGACATGGAACGCTTGCGCGCAGATGCAAAGCGTTGTCCGGTTTGGCCATTTCCCTAATGTGACCCATGTGCAGGCCTTGGTGGCCCATCATCTTTCGCGGCAGGGCAAAGGGTGGTTCGAGGAGCGGCTGGGGCCCGGAGTGAAGATCGAATGGTATGTTTATAACGCGGGACCCAGCGCGATGGAGGCGTTGTTCGCCCGCACCATTGACGTGACGTACGTGGGGCCAAGCCCGGCGATCAATGCTTTTGTTAAATCCCGTGGGGAGGAGGTCCGCATCGTGGCCGGGGCTGCCAATGGCGGCGCGGCCCTGGTGATCCAGCCCGACTCGGGAATCCGGACCGGGGCAGATTTCCGCGGCAAGCGCATCGCCACTCCACAACTTGGCAATACGCAAGACGTGGCGTGCCGCGCCTGGCTTGCCGCCCAGGGGCTCAAGATTTCGCAGACAGGGGGCGACGCCCAGGTTTTGCCCACGCGCAACCCCGATCAACTCCCCCTTTTTGCGCAGAAGAAGCTCGATGCCGCATGGACCGTCGAGCCATGGGTTTCGCGCCTGGTGCGAGAGGCGGGCGGAAAAATTTTCCTGGAGGAGAAGGATGCTGTGACCACCGTGCTGGTCTCGAGTGTTCGATACCAAAGGGAGCAACGCGAACAGCTGCGCAAACTGTTGCAAGCGCACGCAGAGTTGACCGAGTGGATTAAAGCCCACCCACAGGAAGCGCAAGCGATGGTGGTGGCAGAGTTGTCCGCCGAGACGAAGTCGAAGATTTCGCCGGAATTGATCGCTTCGGCTTGGACGCGGATCGAACTCACCAAAGAGGTCTCGCTCGAAAGCCTCGATACCTTTGTGGTGAACGCCCAAAAAGCCGGTTTTCTACGCCAGGTGCCGGATTTGCATAGGTTGGTGCAGACGCCTTAGAATCTACCCCATGTCTGTTCAGGACGAACTCAAAGCGGTGCCTCCGGCCAAGCTGCTCATCGACGGAGTGACCAAAGATTTCACGACCAGCCATGGCACATTGCGCGCACTGGATCATATATCCTTCCATATCCATGAGGGGGATTTTGTCTGTCTTGTGGGCCCGAGCGGCTGCGGAAAATCGACCCTCTTAAATATCATTGCCGGGCTCGAAATCCCGGACAACGGACTCACGTTGATGGATGGAAAACCGGTAACCAAGCCGGGCCGGGATCGGATGGTGATGTTCCAGGAACCGGCGCTGTTCCCGTGGCTGGACGTGATGGGAAATGTTCTTTTTGGGCTGAAGCTCAAGCCGAATCTCAACAAGAAGGAATGCTGCGAAGTCGCCCGATTTTACTTGCGCTTGGTGGGGCTGGAAGCGTTTGCCCACTCCAATATTCACGAACTTTCCGGCGGCATGAAACAGCGGGTTGCGCTGGCGCGTTCGCTGGCTCCCAATCCCCGCGTGCTTCTGATGGATGAACCCTTCGCAGCACTCGATGCGCTCACGCGCGAGCAGCTCTACGGGGATATCCAGCGGATCTGGGCCGAACGCGCCAAGACGATTGTCTTCGTGACCCACAACGTGCGCGAAGCAGTTTGCCTGGGCAACCGGGTCATTCTGTTCTCGCCCCATCCCGGGCGGGTCCGCGAAGAATTTCAGATCGATCTGCCGCATCCGCGCGACATCAACTCCGTGGAACTCGCAAAATACGCAAGCCGCATCACGCGTGCCCTCCGGGGTTATGTGGATGCTCCTGAAACCGAATTGGGAGCCGAATGAAACGCCTGCTTTCCTCCAGTTTGTTTTTTATCGCGCTCCTCTTGGGGTGGCATCTTCTCGCGCTCACCAAACGATGGTCGCCGATTCTTTTGCCGGATCCACTTTCTGTCTGGGATTACCTGAAGACGGCCCTATTCGACGGCACGCTTTTCCAAGCCACGCTGGTGACGCTTCGGCGACTTGTGACCGGCTATGGCATTGGAATTTTGATAGGCATTCCGGTGGGGATGCTGACCGCCCGGTTCCGTTTGATGGAAGATACGGTGGGGGTGCTGGCCCTGGGGCTTCAAGCTCTGCCGAGTGTTTGCTGGGTCCCGCTTGCGCTGCGCTGGTTTGGCCAGACCGAAGGAGCGATGCTTTTCGTGGTGGTCATGGGTTCGCTCTGGTCGATTATCATTTCCACCGACAACGGAATCCGCAATGTCCCGCCGATCTTCGCCCGCGCCGCGCGCACGATGGGAGCAAAGCAGTTTTACACTTGGACCCGCGTGATTCTTCCCGCCTCGGCTCCGTTCGTCGTCTCCGGGATGAAGCAAGGCTGGGCGTTCGCGTGGCGTTCGCTGATGGCGGCGGAAATTTTTGTGACCATCCTCACCGGGTTCGGCCTGGGGCAACTGCTTGAATATGGGCGCGACCTGAACGCGATGGATCAGGTGATCGGGGTGATGTTTGCCATCGTCCTCATCGGACTGCTGGTGGATAAGTTTCTTTTTTCGCCCATCGAACATTTTCTCCACCGCCGCTGGGGGACAGGGCGAATGTAGGCACATTTTTCCCACACAGCCATTTTTTCTCATTTCCCCGAACGCCCAATGAAGGGTGATTTTTTCCGGGGGGAATTTTATGAGAAGCATGGGATTAAAAGGAATGGCGGTTTTATCGTTTGGGCTGACTGCCCTGCTTGGGGCATGTTCTACGACTTGTCAGACGTGTGGAACCCCGCCGGTGCGGGTTGGGGAAAGAGAGGGGGATGACGGTCTTTCCCCCGTGGGCGAAAGCCCTGTCGTCGAAGCGGGTGGCTCCTATAACCCGATGATCAGCGGATGGCAACGCACCTGGCCGTATGGGCCCACCACCGCCAACCCTCCCTGGCAGTAGCGCAACAGGAGGGAATTATGGAAAAAGCAATCAAACGCGCGGCAGGAATCGCCGCATGCACCGGAGCGACGTTGCTGGCTGCCTGCCAGTGCACGCCTCCAGTGGGGGAATATGTGAAGACGGAGGTCGATCTCTCGTGTCCGAAGACAAGAGTGGTTGCCTGCCCGACACGGGCGGTGAGCAGCACCACGGTCACGGTGATCCACCGGACGGGAGAGGCTTGCGCCCCATTGCCGCCGGTGGGAGAAATCACCGTGGTGCGGAATGCCCCCGCGCGGATCAAAATGGTCTTTGTGTATGTGCGCCCAGCCGATGACCGCTGCTACAACATCGACAGCCGCAACTTCGAGCGGCCATGGCCTTGGGGGCCGTATGGAACGGGCAATTGGTAGTTCTGCTAGAGTGTTTTCGGATTAGGTTGTCGAAGGCTCTTCGGCGGCGTTTGCCGCGCCAACTGCCACGCATTATAGCTATTGTGGCAAAGGACATAAAAAGTCGGCCCCAGCGCAACCAAAGGGTTCACATACGTCAGGGAGATCCAAATGGTGAACAGGGTGTTTTTCTGGCCCAGACTCTGGCTCGTTTCGCGGGCAAACGCCTCTCCCCCCAGCTTCCACCCCAACACAAAGTTCACGATGCAAAGAATCCAAGCCAGCAGCGCGATCTGGGCGATTTGCAGGATTCCTCCGCCCGCGTGCCATTGCACCCGCAAAAAATGGCTCGCGTTGGCCGTTACCAGAAACAAGGCGACCAGCCAGAGGTAGAACGAAAAATGCCGGAAGCGCAGGAGCGATCGCGTCCACGCCGGAGCGCCCACCCGGATCGTTTGTGCCAGCAGCAACGGGGCCACTACGATATATGCGGTCTGTTTGAGAAAAGGGGCGGTTTGCATTGCAAAATGCGATCCCAGCAGGAGCGGCAGCGCGACAGGAAAGAGGAGCCCGGCGACAACATTCGTCAGCAACACCGAACCGGCGACGAACTCCACGCGCCCGCCCAACATGCCGGTCACCACAGCGGAAGCGGTAGCCGTGGGCGTTAACCCGATGAGCAGCGCCGCAATAGCAAGCTGCCTGTTAAACGGCAGCAGAATGGCCCAAGCGGCCAAGCCGACGGCCCAGTTCGCCACGAGCAGGTAAAGATGCTGGCGGCGGAATCCGGCGGGCCGCATATCCAGGAACGCCAGCCAGAGCATCACCATCATCGCGTAAGGGATGCAACAGGCGTAAACATGCGCCGCCGGAAAGGCGAAGCCAAGGGCCATCGCGGCCAGCAGTTTGGCAGTGCGCAGAACACCTGAATTCATCGTGAGTAAAGAAACTCACGGAATCGGCCAAAGAGAAAGAGTAAACTGGGAAAATTCCGTGCCAGACCAGGGCGGCGAGCGACAGACGCGCTGCCGCTCGCCGGAAGTTGGAGGGTTAGGGAGTCGCTGTAGGCGCGGGGGTTTCGCTTCCTTTGTTCTTCATCCAGTCCATCATCTTCTTGTGGCGCGCTTCCATTTGGGCATGCCACATTTTGCGCTCCTCGATCATTTTGTTAATGATGGCCGCAAGGGCATCGACCTTTTTGTCCCCAGTGGCGGCATTCATCTCACTGACGAGCTTGTCGAGCTCGGCGTCCTGCGCTTTGATTCGTTCCATCATTTCCTGATGCCACTTCATCATCTCCCCCTTGTGGGCTCCCATCATGCCAGGCATCATGCCAGGCATCATGCCAGGCATCATGGCGCAGCAAGCGGACGCGGGATCGGAATCTTGGGCAAAAGCGGTTCCTGCACTCAAAACTCCTGCCATTACAATGCTAAATAATTTGTTCATATTGGTAGCGGTTTGCTTCCAATATTCGCATCTCGCCGCGCGGAAGGCTGGGAGCGGTTCGCCGCGTCCGCCAATGGATTCCGCCTAGGAATAAAAAGCCGCAATCGCTTCCACCACCGCTTGGATTTGCTCGGGCACCAACTCAGGGAAGATCGGCAGTGCGATGGTCTCCAGCGCGGCGCGTTCGGCTTCGGGGAAATCGCCCTGTTTGTAGCCGAGATACGCAAAACATTCCTGCATGTGCAGCGGCAACGGGTAATAAATCGCGTGGCCGATTTGCGCCTTCGCCAGGTGCTCGCATAAGGCATCGCGGCGCGGTGCGCGGACAACAAACTGATTAAAAATATGATGATTGGGGAGTCCGCTTGCTGCATAAGGCTCCGAAGGGAGCGTTAAAACTTTGTCGAGGCCTGACCGCGCAAATCCCTCGCGGTACAACGCGGCGTTGGTGCGACGCATGGCCGACCAGGAATCCAGATGCGGCAACTTGATCGAAAGCACGGCCGCTTGCAATGCATCGAGCCGGAAATTCCCGCCGATCATTTTGTGGAAATAGCGTCGCTCGCCGCCATGATTGCGCAGCGCCCGCAGCTTTTCGGCCATTGCGGCATCTTTGCAGACGACCATCCCGGCGTCGCCAAAGGCTCCGAGATTTTTGGAGGGGAAAAAACTATAGCAACCGAAGTCGCCCATGCTCCCCGCGTGGCCTGTCCCCTTGCGCGACGGGTAGTCCGCGCCAAGCGCCTGGGCGGAGTCTTCGATGACGGGAAGCCCATATTGCGCGGCGATTTCCTGGATCTCGTCCATCGCGCAGCAAAGCCCATACAAATGCACCGGCATGAGCGCGCGGATCGTCTGCCCCGAGTGGCTCACCAGCTTGCCCTCCGCGTTCCTGCGGCAGCCCTCCAGGTAGCTGCGCAGCGCGGGCACGGAGAGATTGTAGGTCTGCGGATCAATGTCGATAAATACGGCGGAGGCCCCCACGCGGGCGATGCTCCCGGCGGTTGCAAAAAAGGTGTATGGGGTCGTGAGAACCGCGTCGCCCGGGCCGATCCCAAGCCCCATCAGGGCGAGGAGCAGCGCGTCGGTGCCGGAGGTCACGCCAATGGCATGCGCCGCGCCGGTATATGCGCATACCGCGCGCTCAAAGGCTTCCACCTTGGGCCCCATGATGAAGATCTGGGAGTCCATGATTTGATCCACCTCCGCCCGTATTTGGTCGCGAAGGGTCTGGTATTGGAGCTTGAGGTCGAGAAGAGGCACTTGCATAAGCAATCGAGTTTGTCAGCGAACCGGGGCGGAATGCGAGCAGAAAGAGAGCGTAATCCGGAGTCTCCCAGATGCTCTTTCGCAGCGGAAACCAGCGCGCGATTAGACGCAAAGAATCGTCAGCTTCTTTGGACCGTGTGCGCCCAGAACCAGGATGCGCTCAATGTCGCCGGTGCGGCTGGGCCCGGTAATAAAAGAGATGAGACTCGGGTAGCCGGGGGCGTATTTGGTCTTAAGCAGAGCAAAGGCAGCGGGCAAATCCGCGAGGAGTTGCTCGCGCCGGGCGAGGACCACGTGGTGAGGCGGCAAGACCGACAAGGCGCGGCCCCCGGCGCTTTGGCTCGTGACGAGCACGCTGCCGGTTTGGGCGATGAGCGCGTCGCAAGCGCTGATCCCCGCGTCGCACGTTTCCATGTCGCGCGGGTCGTAGCCGTTATCCGTGCGCAAGACCGGCAAATCCAAAGCGTCGCAAGCCCCATCGGTTAATGCATTGGAATGGGTCGCCACTTTTTTCCAGCTCTCGGCAGCGGCGATCTCGCGTAATTTGGCAATCAATTCCTCCGGCGAATCGAGCAGCACAAAGTCGGCTTTCAATTCCGCGGCATTGGTCCGAAACAAGGCAAGGCGTTCTTCAAAGGTGCTCCCCACGCGCGGCAACCACTCGGGGATATGGGTGGCTGCTTCGCACTCGGAGACGGCGTGGGGCGGTTCGCCGGAATGCGCACCAGGAACGGGAGCGGGGACGCTCAAAGCTTCGCGGATTCTGCCGAGGATGTTTTCGCGTTCGTTCATTTTCGGGTTTGCCACCATTCGCGGAAGGTTTGGGGAGCGATTTTGGGGAGTTCGCGCGACTTCGTCCATGCGCTGGCGGGATCAAGCCGCGTCCCTTTGACCAAAGGATAAAACACCTGTCCGATCCGCCCGAGCTTCATCCCCAGCGAGAAGAGCCCCGCGTGATTAAAGAGGAAAGCCAGACCTTGGAAAAGCGGCTTTTCCCACCAGACCGGTTTTTGCGCGATGGCGTTGCGCCGGCTTTGCAGCAGGTGGTGATGCAAGTTGATCTTCACCGGGCAGGTCTGCGTGCACGCTCCGCACAGCGAGGAGGCAAAGCTCAGATGTTTCCACTGCTGGAGCCCGCGCAAATGCGGGGTGATCACGGCTCCGATGGGCCCTTGATAAGTGGCTCCGTAGGCATGGCCGCCGATGTTCTTGTAAATGGGACAGACGTTGAGGCAAGCGCCGCAGCGGATGCAATGGAGGGCATCGCGCTGCTCGGGATCAGCCAGCAACTGCGTCCGGTTGTTGTCGAGCAGGACGACATGGAACGCCTCGGGGCCGTCCGCTTCGCCCGGCTGACGCGGTCCGCCATACAGGGTGTTATAGCCTGTCATCACCTGGCCCGCTCCTGCTGTTGCCAGCATCGGGAGGAACAGGGCGAGGTCTTCGAGCTTCGGCAAAACCTTTTCGATCCCCATCAACGCAATATGCACCTTGGGCAGCGCGCACGTGAGCCGCGCGTTGCCTTCGTTCTCGGTGATGGAAATCATTCCGGTCTCCGCGATGCCAAAATTCGCGCCGCTGATGCCGATGTCCGCCGCAATATATTTGTCGCGCAACACCCGGCGGGCAATCATCGTCAACTCCTCCGGGCTGTCGGTGGACGCGGTGCCGAGTTCCTTTGAAAAGAGATCGCTGATTTCGCCGCGCGTGAGGTGCATCGCGGGGAAAACAAAATGGTAGGGTGGTTCGTGCCGGAGCTGGACGATGTATTCACCGAGGTCGGACTCGACCACGTCAAATCCCGCTTTTTCCAGTGCCTCGTTGAGGTGGATCTCCTCGCCGGTCATCACCTTGGATTTGATGATGGAATGGGCTTTGCGCTCCTGGATGATCCCGATGATGATTTCGCGCGCCTGCGCAGCGTTGCTGGCCCAATGGACCTGCGTGCCGCGCGCTTCGAGGTTCCGCGCAAACTCGATCAAATGGGCGTCGAGATGGTTTACGGCGTCCCACTTGATTTCCGCTGCACTCTGCCGCGCGGATTGCCAATTCTGGAATCGCGAAACTTTGTCATCGCGCACGACCTCGTATTTTTTGAGCGCCGTGCGGATCAAGGCGCGATGCCGCAGGTCCGCAGTCAGAGCAATCGCGTTTTTCTTAAATTGAGAGGCGGCAGGAGTCATGCTCACGGTGTGGTGGCTAACGGTGATTCAACACCTCGGCCAAGTGAATGGTGCGCAACGGTTTTCCCTCACGATCGAGCAACCCCTGGATGTGCATGAGGCAGCTCGAATCGTTGGATACAATGTATTCCGCTCCGGTCTCCAGCGCCGAGCCGCATTTATTTTCACCCATCGCGGTGGAGATCATCGGGAATTTGGCCGAGAAAGTGCCGCCGAAACCGCAGCAGCTTTCCACCTCGCCCATCTCGACCAACTCAAGCCCGCGCACGTGCGAAAGCAGTTTGCGCGGCTGTTGCTTGATGCCGAGCTCGCGCAGACCGTGGCAGCCGTCATGGAAGGTCACCTTGTGAGGAAATTGTGCGCCGAGGTCCGTGACGCCCAGTTTGGTGACAAGGAAATCGGAGAACTCATACACTTTGGCCGAGAGAGTACGGGCGGCTTCTTCGTGCTCGGTGCCCGCGAAAAGTTCCGGGTAAAAATTCTTGATCATCGCGCCGCACGAACCGGAGACGATCACCACGACTTCCGTAGCCTTGAGGCGCTCCAAGACTTTGATCGCCGTGGTGCGGGATTCCTCCCAATACCCGGAGTTAAACGCCGGTTGCCCGCAACAGGTGAGCTCTTTTGGGTAATCGATCGTGTGCCCCAGGCGCTCCAGAATTTCGACCGCACTCACCCCGGCTTTTGGGAAACAAGCATCAATGAAACAGGGGATGAACAGCGTGATTTTCACAATGGGCAGGGGAATTACATCGAGGGGAATGCTTCCGTCAATTCCTGAATGACCGCGTCGGACATCGGAGTGACTGCGCCGAGGCTGCGGCTGCGCAGAATGGCGGCCGCCGTGGCCTCAAGCACTTCCAGCCGGTCAAAGGCGTCGAGCACGGAACGGCTCGCGACAAGAACACCGTTGTTTTCAAGCAAAGCTACAGGATTTTTGGGTCCAATAAATGATGAGATCGTCTGGAGACTCCCGTATTGCTGCTCGAAAGGAATGGTGCCGACATCCTTCAAAAACAAGTAGCTCTCAGGAATGGTTCGGGTGTCAAACGGCGATTCGCTCGCGCAAAACGCGGCGGCGTGCACCGGCAGCGCGTTGACAATGGCGTGGATCTCGGGATGCGCATCATAGATGGCGCGATGGAGTCCCACGGCCCGGCTGGGGGTCTGGCCCGCAGCGCGCGTTCCGTTGCGGACAACCACAAGGTCGGCCAGATCGAGGTCGCGCCGATCCACATTGTAAGGAGTGATGAGAAAACTTTCGGCATCGATCCGAGCCGAAAAGCTCCCCTTGGTGCTGGTCATCAAGCGGTGGGCGTGGGAGCGGTGCACGAAATCGCAAATTGCTTTGCGCAATTCCCGTTCGCGGACGGTTGCCGGCTCCGGTGGGTGCTCGGGCAAGATGTTGCGCGGCTGATTGGAAAGGGCGATCTGCTCGTCGCCCAAATAATGCACTTTCCCCAGAACGCAGGCGTTGATGATCGTCTCCGCCGCAAACTCAAGACTCTCCAGGCGTTGATAGGCAACGGTCAAATCCTCCGCTCCCACCACAACTCCATGATTCTGCAATATGACGCAGTAGGGTTGTTCCCCGGCGGCAAATTCCGCAGCGATATTCTCGCCCAGTTTTTGGCTCCCCGGCAACGCATAAGGCGCAAGGCCCGGTTTGCCGCACACATTCCAGGCTTCCGGGAAAATCCGGGTGTTGGGCACCTGCCCGCAAATGCTGAAGCTGACGAGCGCACACGGGTGGGCGTGGATGATCGCATCAATATCCGGGCGGGCTTTGTAGATGCTCAGGTGGAACGGGTATTCCGACGAAGGCGGGTGGTTGCCCTCCAGCGATCCGTCCGGGGAAATCCGCACAATGTCGGCTGCCCGAAGGCTCCCTTTGTCCACACGGGCCGGGGTGATCCAGACATCGCCGTTCTCGTCGCGGATGGAGATGTTGCCGCCCGAGGTGGTGGTCATGCCATGGCCGTAGATGCGCGCCATAATCGCGACGATCTGGTCGCGAGGGTGGAGAAGGGAAAAAGTCATTAGGCGAGATTGAGCTGGGAAAAGCGCTCAAAGGCTGCGGCCCATTGTTCACTTCCCTGTGGCTGGTAGGGAGTGATTTCGAACGATTCCCGAACCGTTTTGCGCAGAGCTTTCAAGGAGTCGATATGCCCCAAGGCAAGTGCCTGAATCAAAATGTTGCCGCAAGCAGTCGCCTCCACGGGGCCGGTAAACACGGTCCGTCCGGTTCCGTTGGCTGCATATTGGTTGAGCAGCGAACTCTTGCTGCCGCCGCCGACGATGTGCAGGCGAGTGATCGTCTGCCCCGTGAGCTGCTCGATTTGCGCCAGCATCTGCCGATAAGAGAGGGCGAGGCTTTCAAAAATACAGCGCGTCACCTGGCCCGGAGTTTCGGGGGCCAATTGTCCGGTTTCGCGGCAATAGGCGGCGATTTTCGCGGGCATATTGTCGGGCTTGAGGAAGCAGGCCGCGTTGGGATTGATCAGCGAACGGAACGGCTCGGCGGCTTCGGCCTGGCGGTCCAGATCATCAAAGCTCAAAGCCATCCCCTGCCGAATCCAATCGCGCCGCGACTCCTGCAAGAGCCACAGCCCGACGATGTTTTTCAGAAACCGCGTGGTGCCGCCGTAACCGGCTTCGTTGGTGAAATTAAAACAGCGCACTTGCTCGTTGATGAGCGGAGCCGGAAGCTCCACTCCAACCAGCGACCAGGTTCCCGAACTCAGGTAAGCCCAGCCTTCGCCCTCAGCGGGAACAGCGGCCACGGCTGCGCCGGTGTCATGCGAACAGGTCGCCACCACGGGGATTTCGTTAAGGCCCGTTTCCTCCTGGATCGCAGGGAGCAGTTTCCCGATCGGAGTGCCTGACGGGACAATCTGCGGGAAAATCCGTTCGGGCAAATGGCACGCAGCGATCAGCTCTTTGGACCAGTTCCGCGTTTTCGGATTGTATATTTGCGTGGTACTCGCGTTGCTCTCCTCTTGAAGCGCCACGCCGCTAAACAGGTAATTGAGATAATCCGCGATGTTGAGGAAACTGTCGGCAATGGAAATCACATCCGAGTTGTTCTCCACATCGTCGATCAATTGAAAGAGCGTGTTAAAAGAGAGAAACTGGAGGCCTGTCTGCTCAAAAAGGGTCGCATCCCCCACCCTTTGGCGCGTGGCCGCATAGGGGACATCGGTGCGCGAATCCCGGTAATGCCAAGGCAGCGCAAGCAACGGCTGGCGTTGATTAAAGAGGACGTAATCAACCCCCCACGAGTCCACACTGAGGCTTTCCGCGCTGACCTTTTTCTCGGCGACTTTGCGCAGACCCGCTTTAAGTTCCTCAAAAATGCGCAGGATATTCCAACGCAACGATCCGTTGATTTTGGAGGCTCCGTTGGAAAAGCGATGCACCTCTTCCAAAGTGATCTTCCCTTCCCGAAGCGTGCCGAGAATCACCCGGCCACTGTCTGCACCCAAATCGCACGCGATGTAGTGATGTTCGCTCATGGCCGTTTACAATGATTGCTCTATTTGACTTTTGCGCGGGTATCTTTGAGTGCCTTGGCGGAAGCCTGCAATCCTTGCAATTCCTTGGGCCAAAGCTCCACTTCGACATGTTGGATCACTCCTGTGCGGCCCACGACCGTCGGCACGCTGAGGGAGATGTCGCGGATGCCATATGCGCCTTTGATATGGCTTGAAACAGGCAGGATGCGGCGTCCGTCCAAAGCGATCGTGTCGATGACTTCGCGAATCGCAACGCCGACGGCGTAACCCGCGCCGCCCTTGCGGGAGATCACTTCCGCGCCGCTCTTCTGCGTGCGCTCAAAAAGCTGATTCTGGAACATCGGGGTGATGCCCGGGAATTTCAGCAGCGGAAAACCGTCCACCGTTGCGGAGGACCAGATCGGCACCATCGTGTCGCCGTGTTCACCCAAGATCATGGCGCGCACTTGCGAAGGGGCGAGCTTGAGGGTGCTGGCGATGAGCGAACAGAAGCGGCTCGTATCGAGCAAAGTGCCGAGACCGAGCACTTGGTTGACGGGCAACCCGAGTTGCTCCACGGCGAGCTGCGTGAGGATGTCCACCGGATTGGAAACCACGAGAATGATCGCCTCGCGTTTCATCCCTGCCGCTTTGACGCTTTCCAGAATGCCGTTAAAGAGGGTGACGTTGCGGTTGATTAGATCCAGACGGGATTCGTCCGGCTTGCGACGCAGACCGGCGGTGATGCAGATCACGTCGGCGGTCGCGCAGTCGGCATACGTGCCAGCGTAAATATTCTGGTCGGCGCAGAAGGCAGCGCCATGGAGGAGGTCGAGCGCTTCGCCTTCCGCCGCCGCTTGATTGGCGTCGAGCATGACGATCTCTTTGACAACTCCCGAACATTGAAGGGCAAATGCCGCGCAGGATCCCACGCGTCCGCCACCGCCGATGATAACGACTTTCATAGAGAGATTATTTGGAGAGGTTTTTGACGATTTCGTCGGTCAATTTTTGAACAAGCGCTTCCATTTCCGCCGGAGCCGCTTCGACATTCGACTGCGGGTTCCAAGGTGTGACGGGCGAAGAGCAGCCGTGCTGTCCGCAAACCTCGGCCCAAGGATCGACCTCGGCGAGTTGCGCGGGCTTCAAGTCGTAGCGATCGTCGGGGAGACCGATGCTCTGCTTGATCTTCATCAAGTCGCTCATCCCTTCTGCGGGAATGGCCGTGCCGCCGGGCAACGACTGCGCATGGATGATCGTGCGGCAGTAGGCGTCGGTGATCTCCATTTTGAAATAGGCATCCTCGACGGATTTACCCCAAGTGATCACGCCGTGGTTGCCCATGATGATCGACTGGTGCTTCGGGGCGCGCTTGAAGATTTCGTCGGCCATTTCGGGGCTGCCGGGAGTCATGTAAGGAGCGTAGGCCACGGTGCCGACGAACACTTCCAACTCAGGAATCAAGCGGGGTGGCGGCTGCATCCCCTTCACGGCGAATGCGCCTGCGTAGCACGGATGCGCGTGGCAGACAGAGAACGCCTCGTGAGTGCTCTTGTAAATGGCCGCGTGGCTGAGGAATTCGCTCGTGCGTTTCCAAGTTCCCGCGAGTTGCTTGCCATTGCCATCGACCATGCAAAGCATGTCGGGCGTCATGAACCCTTTGCTCACGCCGGTGGGCGTGCAGATGTAGCGATCGGCTCCGAGTCGGCAGGAGATGTTGCCGCCGTTGCCGTCGCAATATTCGCGCATCCAGATGCGGCGTCCAATATCGCAGATTTGTTGCTTGAGCTTTGTCGCTTCGGCGGTATTCCAGAGCTTCTCGTCATCGGGAGTTCCGGAGGAAGCGGCTCCGCCGGAAACCGGGGCGGCAGCAGGAGCCGCAGCGCCCTCGTCAAAAACGAGCTTTACGTCAGCTTCGGTGAAGATGTCTTTCGCGCCCGGAGTCAGGCGGATGTCGCGATTGTACCGGAATTCTTTTGCGCCGGTTTTGACGAACGCTTCAGCTTCTTTTTGGGCGAATAGTTTCATGGTTGTTGATTATAAAAATGAGCGTCGATGAGCGCTGCACAGTACGCATCGACAGGGGTTGGTTTCTGAAAGGGACAGGCCGCTTCGGCGCCTTCGCTGATGGCGATCTTGTCGCCAACACCCGCCCCGAGTTGATCGAAAACGACGATGGAAGGGTCGAACAGTTCCTTGCCCTCAAAGGTCTCGCGTTTCCAAGGCAAAGTGAGGAGCAACCGTTCACCGAAGAATTTTGGGTTCTTCACCGAAAGGGTCACGCGGCCTATGACAGTTCCCATTCTCATAAAAGAAGAGCGGAAAATCTGGAACTCAGGAACTCAGGAGCAAGACAGGAAAACGACCCAGCAGATTCTGCTGTCCTTTTCCTGAGTTCCTGAGTTCCAGATTCGTTCATTTTCGTGTGTTCGGGTATTAGGATGGAGAGGTGCCTTTCGGGTCGATGATGCCGCAGACGGCCCAACGCGCGGGGCTCGACGGATCGTGCAACATCAAGCGCGCTTCGCTGCCGTCGCTGGTGATCAACACGCGCTGACCGATCGCCGCGCCGAGGGTATCAATGACGATTTGCGGAGCCACGTCCGGGCTCTCGGGAACCGCGATCAAAAGGCGCTGCCCCTCGAAGCTTTTGTGCTTCACGGTGGACGTAGCGTAGCCTTGGATAATCGCGGTTCGCATGGGGAAAAAGATGAATTATGAATGATGAATTATGAAACGCTTCGCAGACTCGGGCACTCTATTAAACGCAAAGTTTTGTCTTGGTTGGCAGATAAGTTCCGACGCAGTTTGGGCCGGCAAACAAATGGAGCATCGCCCGTGCGTCAGCGTTTCATCATTCATAATTCATCCCTCATAATTTAAAACATGTTGAGGCTCTCCACCATGACGCACCTGCGGGAGCGGGTGAAGGTCATGGGAGTGGTGACGCCTTCGCCGGTCGGCGTGGCGATGCTGAAGCTCAAAAAGCCTTCGCCGCCGAGCCCGAGGCCGGTCATCGACGGGCCGTTCTTGATGAAGAGCGTGGTGTCGATTTCCTGCGCCATCTTGGTCAGGTTGCGAATGTTCTGCGAATGCATGATGCCGGTGTGCCGATAACCGTGCTCGGTACGGATGGCAGCCGCGATGGCAGCGTCGGCGTCGGGAACGCGCACGATAGGGAGGAAGGGCATCATCTGCTCTTCCTGAACAAAGAGGTGGTCCTCGGTGGTCTCGCCGAAGAGGAGCATCACGGAATCAGGCAAATCCAGGCCCACCGCTTTGGCGAGCACGTTGGCGTTCTTGCCAATGAAATCCTTGTGCGCATGGGCGTGAGCGCAACCGCCGCCTTGTCCCGGCGTCACAGTAAATGCCACTTTGGTCAACGCCTCGATCTGCGCCGGGGTCAGTTGCACCGCACCCGCCTTGCGCATTTCCTCGATGAATTTGTCTGCCACGGAAGCGACGACGAACACTTGTTTTTCGCCGATGCAGAGCAGGTTGTTGTCAAAGGATGCGCCTTGAATAACGGACTTCGCAGCATTTGCGAGATCGGCGGTTTCGTCCACGACGACGGGGGGATTGCCGGGCCCGGCGCAAACGGCACGTTTGCCACTGGCCATTGCCGCCTTGACGACCGCGGGGCCGCCGGTGACGCAGAGCAGCGCCACTTTGGGGTGCCTCACCATCTGGTCGAAAGTTTCCAGCGTCGGCTTGATGACGGTGGTCAGCATATCCGAGATGCCGGTCTCTTTGCAGATCGCCTCGTTATAGGCGCGAATGGCGACCGCCGCACACTTGGCCGCGCTCGGGTGCGTGTTGTAAACGACAGTATTACCGGCGGCGATCATGTTGATCGCATTCCCCGTGAGGGTCGGAACGCTGTGGGTGGAAGGAGTGATGGCGCCGATGACACCCCAGGGCGCGGCGTCAATGACGGTCAATCCGTGGTCTCCGCTGAACGCCTTGCGCTCCAGAAACTCGATGCCGGGAACCAGGTCGCCGCAAATCTTGAGCTTGCCGATTTTGTGGTCTTCGCGGCCGATCTTTGTTTCGGCGAACTCGATTTTGCCCCACTCCTCAGCCTTTTCCACGCAGAGATGACGGATCACGGCCAGCGCTTTTTTGCGGGCGCCAAAGCCGAGTTCGGTCAGTTTCAAAAACGAGCGGTGCGCGGCTTCGACGGCATCTTCCATCTTCTCATACACACCATACTGCGTGTGAGAGAAACCGCCGGTTCTGGCGGCTCCGTTTTGGGACTGCAAGCGGATGAGCACTTCGCTCACTACTTTGGAAACGAGATTCTCGTCAATCGTGGCCATGGATCAGATTCTAATTTGGAGGACGCGCGTCAGTGCGCGCGATAGAGCAGGTTTTTACCGAGATCGACGGTGTCGACAATGCCGATCACCACCGCATCAACGGGTGAATTTTTGTCGTCGGCAGCCAGCCGGGCCGAGCTGCCCTGGACCACCAGGACGACTTCCCCTTCGCCCGCGCCGAGCGTGTCCACGGCGACGAGCGTGCTCGTGCCGGGACGAAATTCGCGCGCTGCCGGAGAATCGACCACAAGGGGACGGACCACGAGGAACTTGCTCCCCGTCATCTTTGCATTCTTCTTGGACGCGACGATGCTGCCTTCTACGCGGGCGAGGATCATGGGATTTTTTGAATTATAAATTTTAAATTATGAATTATGAAACGCTTCGCCGGGATGATGTGTTGTTTTGAAAAGAACACTCGGAATGCGGCAGCGGGGATAATGAACTTTTGAGAGAAAGCTTCATTGGAAGCGCCAGCGTTTCATCATTCCTCATTCATCATTCATAATTTTGTTATTATTTGGCCTTGGGAAGAACGGCGGTGAGATCGCCATGCGGACGGGCGATAACGGCGACGCTCACGACTTCGCCGAGGGATTGCGCGGCAATTTTGCCGGCTTCAGTTGCGGCTTTCACAGCGGCGACATCGCCGGTGACTGCGACGGTCACGAGGGCGTTACCGACCTGGACCATGGGGCCGACGAGTTCAACGTTGGCGGACTTGAGCATCGCATCCGTCGCTTCGACGAGTGCAGTGAGGCCGCGGGTTTCGATCATTCCGATTGCTTGTTGTGCCATAATAATGGGTGTTGCGTTAAGCTGAGGTTTTTGAGAGTTTTTGCCACGCGTTGCGGGCGATGATGATTTCTTCATTGGTGGGGATTACGCGCACTTCGATCTTGGAGCGCGGCGTGGAAATAACAGCCTCGACGGCCTTCGTGGCGCGGTTGGCCTCCAGGTCGAGCTCGAGACCGCAGAAGTCGAGGTTGGCGCACACTTGTTCGCGCAAAGGAGCCTCGTTTTCGCCGATGCCGGCAGTGAAAATCAAAACGTCCGCGCCGTTCATTTCGACCAGGAACTGGCCGATGTATTTGCGGATGCTGCCCGCGAAAATATGGAGCGCGGTGACGGCGTTTGCATTGCCCGATTCGGCTGCGCCCACGAGATCGCGCACATCGCCCGAGGGCAACCCGGACATCCCTTTGAGGCCCGATTGCGTGGTGAGCGCTTTCTCCACCGCGTCGATGCCGAGACCGAGATCCCGGGCGAGATAGATAAGGGCGAAGACATCGAAGTCCCCCACCCTGTTGTTCTGCGGCAGACCACTCTGCGGGGTCATGCCCCAGCTCGAATTAATGGCGACTCCGTCGCGGACACAGGCAATGGAGGAGCTGCCGCCGAGATGGCACGAAATCATCCGCCCCGCCTGGGTGCCGCGCAATTCCGCAGCGCGTTGGGTGACGTAGCGGTGGCTTGCCCCGTGGAAGCCGTGGCGCTGAATGCCATATTTACTTTCCCATTCCAGCGGCACCGGGTAACGCCGGTTTTCCAGCGGCACTTCATCATAGAAGGCCGTCTCGAAGGTGCCGATGCAGGGAAGCTCGGGGTTGCAGGCGTGGAAGCTGCGCACCGCCGCGATGTAAGGCGGATTGTGGGCCGGAAGCAAGGTATTCACTTCTTCCATGGCGCGCAGCACCTTCTCGTCGAACAGTTGAGTGCCCGAGATGCCACGCGCCATCACCGGCTTGAAGCCGACCGCGGCCAGGTTTTTAAACCCGCCGAGGATTTTTTCCACAAACGCAATAGCCGCCGAATAATCCGGAAACGCAGCCGCGCCCTTCTGCTCCGGCTCGTTGCCGAGCTGGTATTTGAAGGTGGAATCCGCGCTGCCGATGCGCTCCATGCCGCCTTTGGCGAGCACGCGCTCATCGGGCATCTCGATCAAGCGGAACTTGAACGAGGTGCTGCCGATGTTGGCAACGAGGATTTGGTTCGGTTTCACGAAAAAATTCGGCGGTTGAGACGAATTACTTGCCGTTGGCGACAACCTTGCCGGAAATGAACTTTCCGAGCTTGGCGAGGTCGTCGTGCGGACGAGGGATGACGTGAACGGCAACGACTTCGCCGAGCGCGCTCGCTGCGGTGGCTCCGGCTTCGACGGCAGCCTTGACGGCTGCCACGTCGCCACGAATGAAGACGCTGACGTTGCCCGATCCGATTTTGTCCCAGCCGATCAACTCGACGTTGGCGGCTTTCAACATGGCGTCGGTCGCTTCAAACTGCGCAACGAGGCCTTTGGTTTCGATGGTTCCGAGTGCTTGTCCTGCCATAATATTTAGTAGGTAAAAGGGTGAGGTTTAGGCGGTGAAGAACGCCAGGAGTTCCGGCGCGGGACGGGCGATCACGTGGGAGGCAACGAGGTTGCCGACGCGCGTGGCGGATTGTTTTCCGGCATCCACGGCGGCTTTGACACTGCCTACATCGCCACGGACAACCGTGGTGATGAGACCGCCGCCGATCTGGATGGATTTGACGAGTTCAACGTTCGCCGCTTTGACCATGGCGTCACTGGCTTCCACCAGGCCCACGTAGCCGCGAGTTTCAATTAGTCCGATTGCTTCGCTCATATTATTTTGCGTTTGGGTTGGATGTTACGAGATTTTTTGGGGTTACGATTTGAAAATTTCCACCTTGGAAGCGTGCTCCAAGTCGCAGGCATTGGCTTCGTCGGTGTCGATGTGGACTTCGAGCTTAAAAGTAGGATCGACCCGCACCAGCAGATCGTCAAAACGGGTGGTGCAATCCTTGGCGGTCACTTTGAGGGTGACGGTTTCCATGTGCTTGACCCCGTAATGCTTCGCATCCTCCGGAGACATATGCACATGCCGCCAGGCCCGGATGACGCCGTTCTTCATTTCCAGCATCCCCTTGGGCCCCATAATGTAGCACCCGGGGGTTCCCTCGATATTCCCCGAAGCGCGGATCGGAATATCAATGCCGAGCTGGACGGAGTCGGTGATGGATAACTCCACCTGCGTCAGGTTGCGGCAGGGGCCGAGGATGCGCAAATTGGGGATAATCCGCTTGCGTGGCCCAATCATCGTCACCGTCTGCTGAGAAGCGAACTGCCCCTCCTGGTAAAGCATCTTGTGCACCGTCAATTCGGCCCCTTTGCCGAAGAGCACTTCCAAATTCTCCGGGGAGATGTGCATGTGGCGAGCCGAACTGTTCACCAGCAAGACCGGAGCCGGTCCGGCGGGCGCTTTTCTCCCCATCTGCCGGTAAAGCGCCTCACGAACGAGTGCCTCAACAGAAGAACGGTGATCAACAGGGGATGCGGTGCTCATGGGGGTTCAGGACAGGAAAATGGGGGGGCTGATTTATATGATTGACCTCAGTCATATCAGGAGCCTTTGACTCGTCAATAAAAAATTTGGAAAAAATTTTCGTGCCTTATAGAAGCTCCACGGGAAACGCCTCAATCCCAGGGCGTTCCCCGGCTTGGATCCGCTCCAGGGGACACGATTGCGCCCCTCCCGGAGCATGCCAATATTGCTTGGCAGTGATTTCAATTCCCGATGCAATCAGCTTCTGCATAGGGACTTCCGTAAGCAGAACATCCACATCCCTCCACGGCAGCAGGATGTCCGGGGCCTGCCGATTGAGTTTGCCTCCATCGAGACAGAAAATCGAACGCGTGCTCCGCTGGAGGGTCACTTTTTGTTGTGCAACGATCGCCTGCTGGGAATTCCAGATCCCCGCCTGGTCCATTCCCTCGGCGGAGAGAAAAGCCACGTCAAAGCGCCAGAATTGCAGGCTGCGCACCGCCGCATCTCCAAGGAGGGTGGACTGCCGCGCGAGCAACTGCCCCGCCACAAGGAAAACGTGGACCCCGGGAATGGCGGCAAGCATTTCGCCGACGGGAATGTTGCAGGTCACGACCGTCAGCGGGACCACGGGTTGGGCGCGGAACGCCTCGGCAATGGCATACATCGTCGTGCCGGAATCCAGAAAGATCGTCAACCCTGGGGAAAGATACGAAAGGGCAGCGGCCGCAATCTGTGTTTTCGCCCTGCGCGAGGTCCCGGTTCGCTCCAGAAAAGAGGGAAAGCGATTGTCAAATTCCGAGACCGCCCCCCCGTAGGTACGCTTGATTTTCTTCTCCCCCGCGAGAGCCGCAAGATCCCGGCGCGCGGTGGCCTCGGAAACCTTGAGGCGGCAGCACAATTCACTCACGGGCATGTATCCATGCTGGGCAAGCATGGCCGCGAGGCGCTCCCGGCGGGCGAGGACGATGTGCAGGGGGACTTTCAACGCCCCGCATTCTGACACATTTATGAGCGGGGTCAATCACGCAGAGCTTGGGGCAAATCCACCACTCCCCTGCGCCGCTCCCGCCAATGGGACGGAGCGATCCCTGCGTGTTCCTTGAAAGCGGCTGAAAGGTGAAAGGCGGTGTTAAAGCCGAGTTCCTCCGCAATTTCCGCCAGGTTGCGTTCCGTGTGAAGCAGGAGCTCCTCCGCGCGCCGCATTTGCAGTTTCCGGTAATAATGCTTGGGCGGCAGGCCCGTCAGCGCTTTAAAAAAGCGGCGGAAGCGGTCATACCCGACGCCAAACTCCCGGGCCAGCTCGGTCATGTCGAAGCTTTCGCCCAGTTTTTCCCGCATCCGCGATTCGGTCTGCCGCACCGCCTTTTCCTCCGGGCTCAGTTCCCGGGCGCTGCTGGAAAAAATGAGCCGGGCCAGAAGGTACATTCCCAGCGTGCCCATTTGCTCCCTTCCGCCGGCCCCCGCCTGTCGGGCCAGGCGGTGGAGCGCATGGAAAGCCTCGACCAGTTCGGTATCCAGCCCGGGGTGGAACACGGCATTTTGCGGCCGCAACACCCCGGCCTGCCGCAACCGCTCCAAATTCGGCCCGCGCAGTTCGATAAAATACTCGGTCCAACCCGACTCCGGGTCTGGGGAATAGCGATGCCAAACCTCGGGGAAAAGCAGGAATGCCGAACCGGCCTTCATTTCGACTTTCCCCGTGGCGGTCGATTCAAACCATCCCTTGCCGGAGGAAATGTAAAGCAGTTGATAGCAATCCAGAATGCGCCCCCCTTGGGGAAGCCAAAAAAGATGATCCCCGGGATGTTGCCGCGGGTTGGGAGGATAAGGGCCACCGGGAACCGCTCCCGTCCTTCCGCACGCAGTGACCGCAGCCCCCCAAATTTCGGAGGCCCCGCCGTCTGGAAAGTAGAACGCAAGGTCATTCATACATGCCATTTCTTATATGCGTTGCGCCAGTTCGTCTATTTACAAATGAGGGGAAAAGCTCTAAGAAGCTGTCTAAAAATTAGAGCGGGGTGCGTTGCAGCAGGTTTTGGGGTTGGCCAAGGCGGTGCGGAGGGAGCATATCTTCAGATACGCGACCGACGCACAACGCAGGCCAGCGCCAAAAGATGCGCAACCCTCCGGGCAAGAGGGTATAAACGGGCTCTGAGAGCGTTCCTCGCTCGTCACAGATCAACCGATCTGCTCCTCACTCGTGCCTTCTCAGAACCCATTTCTCCCTCTTGCGCACCCCGCTCTAATTTTTAGACAGCTTCTTAATAACGCTCCTCTTTCGGTTTCTCCCTGATGTAAAAGCCCCCTCCTTATGACCCCCAATCCCTTCCTTGGCGTATTCTTTCACTGGCTCGGCGGCTTGGCCTCCGGCTCATTTTACGTTCCCTACCGGCAGGTCCGCAAATGGTCCTGGGAAACCTATTGGCTGGTCGGTGGCTTTGTTTCCTGGATTATCTGTCCCTGGTTTTTTGCCGGGTTCATGACGAAAGATTTGCTGGGGGTTCTGAGCCGCCAATCGTTGGCCACCCTTTGGTGGACCTATTTTTTCGGTGCGATGTGGGGGGCGGGCGGGCTCACCTTTGGTCTTACGATGCGCTATCTGGGAATGTCGCTCGGCATGGGAATCGCGCTGGGATATTGCGCCGCGTTCGGCACGCTGTTGCCGCCGTTTTTAAAGACCTTTGTCGGCACCATTCCCGTTCCTGAAACGCTGGCGCAAATCGCCTCCACCCCGCCCGGCCAGATCACCCTCGCCGGCGTAGGGGTATGTTTACTCGGCATTGCCATCGCTGCGATGGCCGGGTTGACCAAAGAAAAGGAGATGCCCGAGGAAGAGAAAAAGAAATCAGTGGCGGAGTTTAACTTCAGCAAGGGCATTCTGGTGGCGACCTTCTCGGGCATCATGAGCGCCTGCTTCTCTTTCGCCCTCACGGCTGGCAAGCCGATCGGCGACGCCTCGGGACTTGCCGGGACCACCGAAATTTGGACGGGCCTGCCGAAGTTGGTTGTGGTGCTGCTCGGTGGCTTTACCACCAACTTCATCTGGTGCGTGCTCCTGAACATCAAGAACCGCACGGGTTACCAGTACCTCGCCGCAGAAGTCCGTCCCGAACACGCCCACCATGGCGGTGAAGGCGGCGGCGAACACGGCGGCGGAGTCGCCACTGTAGCCACATCCACTCATACGGAATTGCAGGTGCCCCGGCTGCGCAACTACCTCTTTTCCGCACTTGCGGGTGCCACTTGGTATTTCCAATTTTTCTTCTACACCATGGGCGAGACGCAAATGGGCAAATTCGGCTTTGCCAGTTGGACGCTTCACATGGCCAGCATTATTATTTTTAGCACGATGTGGGGATGGATTTTCCACGAATGGAAAGGGTCCAGCAAAAAAGCGCACCGGCTCATCGGCTCCGGCATCGCGGCCCTTATTCTTTCCACCATCATCATCGGCGTGGGCACCTACCTGAAAGGCCTCGGCATCCACTAGCCTTCTAGAACGTTTTATAAAAACCAACCTTGATCCGCACATGAGCACACCAGCCTATTCCCTCGCTCAAGAAGCCTACGCCGCCCTCGGCGTAAATACCGAAGCCGCTCTCCAAAAGCTGCAAAGCATCCCGATCTCCCTCCACTGCTGGCAGGGCGACGACGTGGCCGGTTCGGAAAACCCGGACGCGACGCTCAGCGGCGGCATTCAGGCCACCGGCAACTACCCCGGCAAAGCCCGCACCAACGGGCAACTCCGGCAGGATCTGGATAAAGCCCTCGCGCTCATCCCCGGCAAACACCGGCTCAATCTGCACGCCCTGTATGCCGATCTCGATGGCAAAAAGGTCGAGCGCAATGCGTATACCACCGATTTATTCCAAGTCTGGATCGACTGGTGCAAAGAGCGCGGCCTCGGCCTCGACTTCAACCCCAGCTACTTCTCCCACCCGCTCTCCAATGACGGCTTCACCCTCGCCCACAAAGACCCCGGAGTGCGCCAATTCTGGATCGAGCACGGCATCGCGTGCCGCAAAATCGCCGCGGACATGGGCAAGCAAACCGGCAAAACGTGCATCACAAACTTCTGGATTCCCGACGGCTACAAAGACACGCCGGTGGACCGCAAAGCTCCCCGTGCCCGCCTCGAAGCCTCGCTCGACGCCATCTTTGCCGAACCGATCGACCCGGCCTTCAACCGCGACGCGGTCGAAAGCAAGCTGTTCGGCATCGGCTCCGAATCATACGTCGTCGGCTCGCACGAGTTCTATATGGGCTACGCGGTGAAAAACCAGAAGCTCATCACTTTGGACGCGGGACACTTCCACCCGACCGAAAACCTTTCGGACAAAATCTCCTCCATGCTCCAGTTCGTGCCCGAACTGCTCCTGCACGTCAGCCGGGGCGTTCGGTGGGACAGCGACCATGTCGTGCTCGTCGATGACGCCACGCGCGGCATCATGGAAGAACTCGTGCGGGGCGACTTCCTGGGCCGCACCCACATCGGGCTCGATTTCTTTGACGCCAGCATCAACCGCATCGCCGCATGGGTCATCGGCACCCGCAACGCCATCAAATGCCTCTTGCTCGCCCTGCTGGAACCGACGAGCGCCTTGCGGCAGGCGGAAAACGCGGGCGACCACACTTCGCGGCTCGCGCTCCTGGAAGAGGCCAAGAGCCTTCCGTTCGGCCCCGTGTGGGACGAATATTGCAAACGGCAGAATGTGCCGGTGGGCGCAGCCTGGTTGGCCGAAGTCAAAGCCTACGAGTGCCAGGTGCTTTCCCAGCGCTAGGAAGGGGCATCCGAGCGCGCTCTCCGAGGGAAACCGTGGCCGCCATCCCAAGGCGGTCCACCGTCGTGCCGCCCGCTTGTAATTGCCTGAAACCGGGCGAGGAACGGCGGGTTTTTGTGATTGCGCGAAAGGCCGCCTCGGCTATAGTCAGCCGTGACGTTATCCCTGATGCCGCCGTCGGCCCAAACCTGATGGTTTTTGCCGGGGGATGCCTTTAACCGCTTGAAAACATCCCACGCACACCCATGCCGGTAATCAGACTTGCCGTTCTCCTTGCGCTTTGCATGGCGTGCCTGGGCACCACCGCCCTGGGGCAGGCGGAGGGGCCCCAACGGTATTTCAACGTAAAAGCCGGGCCGGTTTACGTCATCCTGACTGCCGGGGTCTCCACCGAGTACACCGACAACGTCAATCTCTCCAACGGCAAAACCACCCCGATCCAGCCGGAACTGACCATCTACCCCAACCTGGGCATCACCGCGGCCACGCAGTTGCAATTTCTCCCCCTGAGTGAAACCAACAGCAACGACCTGCGCCTGACGGCGAATCTCGGTTTTAGGGAATACGTCTTCCACCCCGAACTGAACCAGCAGGTGATGGACATCAACATCGCCCCGGATTCCGAACTCTCCTTTATCATTCACGCGGGGCATTTCAAAATCCGCCTCCATGATGGATTTTCCATGCAGTCCGACCCCACCACAGACGGCTCCCTGAGCAACGTCGCGCAGTTCCGGCGGTTTGTGAACAGCATTGGAGCGGACGCCCAATGGAATGTGAACAGCAAAACCAAAGTGGATTTCGGCTATACGCACAGCAGCCTGTACGCCCTGAGCATCACCACCCTGGGCAACACAAGCACCACAGCCGCCACGAAGAACCTCACCACCAGCCGACTCAATAGCACAACCGATTCGGCTCACCTTTCGGCAAACTGCCAGGTGCTTTCCCTGCTCAACATTGGCTTCTCGGCCTCCGCGCAAGCCACCAGCTTTCCTGGGGCGCCTGAACAAGACAGCACGGCTTTCTCCTATGGGCCAACCGCAGCGCTGCGTCTGACGCAATACACAAGTCTTATCGCCTCCTCCGGGATAACGCGCACCCAAAGCGGCAACGTATTCACCGGAACCGGGGGGGCGGGCAGCATGGGCATTGATTCGAGCACGAATTATTATGACCTCACGCTCTCCAACCGCCTCAACACCTATTACACCCACAACCTTTCCATTGGGCGCCAAGTCGCTCTGAGCCTGCTCGGTTTGCAAACCCAAGTGCAATATGTGAGGTATAACTCCACCTGGCGGGTCAACTCCCATATCAGCATCTCCACAGGGCTTTTTGCCGAAGACACCACCAATGCGGGGATGATTTTCGGCTCCTTCCATTACCGCCAATACGGCTGCATGCTCAACACCAGCTACCGGCTCTCAAGGAAAATGTCCACCACCCTCGGCTATCGGTTTATCGAAAAAGTTGCGGATGATCCCGCTCAAAACTACAAGCAGAACACCATTACTTGGGCTGTGAATTACCAATTTTAAAATATGCATCTTATTCCATTCTTTCGGCGGACTCACATGCGGCAAACCGCCGCCTTTTACGCAAGCTTTTGCCAATTGACGGCCAAACCCAATCATGTTTCACTCCTTACCCGTAGTAGTTTACCAACAAACTATCTCCCGCCCCTGATGAAAATCCATAAAATCGCCCTCTCTTTCGCGCTTTGGATCTGTCTTGGCTCTTCAACCATTTGGGCTCAAACCGAACTTATTCCGCCGCTGCCCGCCGACAAAATGACCCCTGCGCAAATCCATGCGCAACCGTTGGCTCAGGCCACTCCCTCCCCCACGCCCAGCCAGGCTTATATCGACATTCTCAACGACACCGTAAAGTTGGACAAGGGCGACCGACTCAGCTACCGCATTGCCGAAGAACGGGTGCCGGCTATTACCCTGGTTGTCAATGACGCGGGGGACCTGGATGTACCCCTCATCGGGCACATAACCGCCACAGGCAAAACGTGCAAAAAGCTCGCCTCGGAGATCAAGCCGCTCCTGGAAAAGGAATTCTATTACAAGGCGACCGTTATTCTCGGGCTGGAAACCCATAGCGAGCGCTCGATTGGCAAAGTGTACATTATGGGCCTGGCCCGCCTCCCCGGCGGCATGGATATTCCCGCAGGTGAAACACTCACCCTCAGTAAGGCCATCGCCCGCGCCCAAGGGTTTGCGGATTTTGCCGACAAGGAAAATGTGCGCCTGTTCCGGAGAGGCGCGCAGGGGAAAATTGAGATGACCATCGTGAATGTGGGCGAAATCATCGACAAAGGGCTGCTCGACAAAGATCCGGCGGTGCTTCCCAACGACACCATCATCATTCCCGAAGTCAAACGCTTCCACAGCAAGGTGTATGTATTGGGAAGGGTCAGTGTTGCCGGAGGCATGGATCTTCAGGAAAACGAGCAACTGACCGTCAGCAAGGCCATCACCCGCGCCCAAGGCTTTGCGGAGTACGCAGACAAGGAGAAGGTGAAGCTCCTGCGCAAAAACGTGACGATCCCCTGGTTTGTGGTGGAGGATTTTCTGAATCCCTTCGCGCTTTCCAATAAAATCGGGGCCAACCCGGACCCGCTTTCGCAGCTTTTGAAATCGCGGTTCGCCCCCGAATCCCTGGCGGTGCTGACCAATCCCAAATCCACCCCGCAACAACAAAAATTTGTATTGATCGAAGAACTCAACAAGGCCATCCAGGGCGAATTGCTCTATGACGACCAGCGCTTCGCCGCAATCACCCTGAGTGTGCTTGAAGACGCCTATCCACGGGAATTGCGCAGGAACAGATTACCCGAATACCAGGTATTCATCGTCAACGTGGCGGAAATTCTGGATAAAGGCCTGCTGGACAAGGATCCCACGCTGGAGCCAAACGACCTGGTCGTCGTCCCCGAAAGCAAGCGCACCAACAGCAAAGTTTCCGTCATGGGGCAGGTGCATTACCCTCAGACGATGGAAATGCTTTCCGGCGGCAACCTGTCCGTAAGCCAGGTGATCGCGCACGCCGGGGGCTTCTCGGAGTTCGCTAACAAACGAAAAGTCAAACTGCTGCGCAAAAACCCGGCCGAGACCTATCTTCTGGTGCCCGGGGATATCCTCAAGCTTCGCAGCCTTGTGAATAAATTGCGCGAGCACAAGGATGCCCTATCGCTCTTTGTGTGGGAACACCTCACCTACCCGTCCCGGCAGATCCTGACCGATCCCCGCGCCAATGCCGATCAACAGCGCATGGCTATCGTCAAGGAGTTCAACCGGATTTTCAAGGAAGGCTCATCTTACACCGAAGCCCGCTTCGCAAGCGTAAAACTGCCGCCAGAAATCGCGCTTGCGGTCGCGGCGCAGTCCAACACCTGCCTGTTCACCACCGACGATTTCCTGGATCTCTCCGGCTTTGTTCTCAAGCTCAAGAGCCACAACGACCCGCTTTTCCTCTTCCTCTGGAACCAATTTAACGAGCAGGAACGCAAGACACTGGAGAACGCGGCCGCAGCCACCCGGCAGCAGGAAGCCGGTCTCATGGAAGTCTTGCTGACAAAACTCAACACGATTCTGCGGTCCGGTTCGATCTATACGCCTCAATCTTTTGAGAAAGTGGAAATCTCCCCCGAATCCCTTGCGTTACTGACGCTCAACCCCGAAGGGGACGAATTGGTGCGCCTGAACCGGTTGCTGCTCGAAGATGCCTGCCCGCAGGAAATCAAAAAGGCTCCCTACAATCCCCAGGACAAAGCCGTCGTGCGCCTCAATCGCCGACTGTTCGAGGTCGCTTATCCCCATGAAATCCTTCGGCATGATGAGTACCAGACCATCATGGTGGATATGCAGCGGATCATTGATAAAGCCGAATTGGACAAAGACCCTCTGATTGAACCGGACGACCTCATCATGGTACCGGAACGCTGGATCAATTTCTAATCGCATGGCAAGCCCTACCCCAACCAAATTCTCGGTGGCGGATCTCCTGGCGAAGGCCAAGGTTTTCGCCAGTCGCTATGCCATCACCTTCCGGAAATTCTGGTGGATTCCGGCAATCACCGTAAGTTTGGGGCTGATTGTCTCCTTCTGGAACGGCATCCGCGTCGTCCCCTCCTACATCTCCACCGCAAGGATGGTGATCAGCTCTCAATTCCAAATCGAAGGGACCGCGCGTGTTACAGAACAGGGCGACTTTCTCGGAACCCAATTCGCGTTGATGTTGAGCGAAAAAGTCGCCCAACGCGCACGAACGAGAATCCACACCCAGCATCCGGACTGGCTCCATGTGAACGTCGCTTTGGATGTAAACCAGACCCCGCGTACCTCCTTCCTTGTCCTTCGCGCCACGGGACCCGAACCCCTGTACACGCAGGCGTTCCTGGATGCCGCCATTCAGGAATACATGTCGATGAAGCGGGAAATGCGGGTGGACCAGTCGGACAGCATGACCGCCACCCTTCGCAATGAATTGATCCTGCTCGAAAAAGAAACCAATGATGACGAGCAGGAACTGCTTCTTTTCCGGGAAAAGAACGGGTTCGTGCAAGCCCAAGGCAACAACGCCGGCGAATACCTTTCGCAATTGGAGCGCGACCTCGCCGGGCTGAAGACGAACTTAAACCTTCTCAACACCCTCAACCTGGATCAAAACATCGAGCGTGAGCAACAAATATCGCCGACGCTCACAAATGCCCAGGGCAAGGCGAAAGGGGGCGGGAGCCCCATGAGCAGCACCCTCGACCCCTCCCTTTCCAACAACACGTACGGGCCGATCATTGAGTACCAGCGGGAAAAGCAGGTCATCATGGAGCTCAAGCAAAAGCATGCGGATGCTTTGAAGAGCATGCGCCCGGCAAACCCGAAGGTGCTTGAAATCGAGGAGGAAATTCGCAGCTCCGAAAATCGCATGGACAACTACCGCCAGCAGAGCGTGGACGTCCTCAAGATGCGCAAGCAATCCTTGGAATACCAGATTCAGAATCTCCAGGCCTTGATCCGGGAATGGAGCGCCAAGGCGACCGATCTCAGCCAAAGATTGGCCGAGCAGGACCGCATCAAACTCAAGCTCGAGCACGACAAAAACCAATACGACAGAATCATCACCACACTTCATAGCGTGGATGTGTTCAAAAACGTCGCTCAGGAGCCGCTCACGGTGGTGGAAGGAGCAACCCCTTCCATCTCCTCCAAGCCGAGCCTTGCCAAAAGTTTGTTCGGCGGTTTTGCCACAGGCCTTCTCGCGGGTCTGGCCATCTTGTTCCTCATCGACAAAACGGATGATCGCATCGGCTCGCTCGTGGAATGCCGGGGGAATTTTCAGGATTATACAGTACTCGGGCAAATTCCTCGGGATGACATGGAGGGAGATCTTTCCCTGCTCGTCCCTTATGATCCGCGCCATGCCCTTCTGGAGGCATTCAGAGCATTGCGTTCATCCATCTTGTTCACCCCTGTGGAAGGGGCGCGCCCCAAAGCGCTCATGGTGACCAGCGCCTCCCCTGGCGAAGGCAAAACTGCGATTGCCGCCAACCTCGCCGCTACGCTCGCTTTTTCCGGAGCCAAAACGCTCTTGATCGACTGCAACCTGACCAGCGGCCATTTACACGAGCTTTTTGAAACCTCGCCCGATATCGGTCTCTTGAATGTCCTCCAACAACAGACGCGCTGGGCCGAAGCGGTTGTTCAAACGAACATCGACAACCTGTTCCTGCTGCCGCGTGGCGAAGCGCTCGCCTACCCCGCCGAGCACTATTTCGGAGCCTTCCTGAAAGAGATCTATCCCGATTTTGACTACATCATTTTCGACAGTGCCTCGATTTTGGACAATGTCGACGCATTGAGTTTCGCCCCCATTGTCGATGGGGTGCTGTTTGTCATCCGTTTCGGGCAAACCTCGACCGCCAAAGCAGGCCGGGCACTCGATTTCCTTGCGGCGCGCCAAGTCAACGTGCTGGGCCTGATCTGTAACGACGTGGCCTAATGGCGCGCAGGGTTCCCGGCTCGCAGGGATCCGGGAAAAGGATCCCTGGACGGGGCTCTAGCGCTTCAGCAACCGCCGCAGGGCATCGCGTGTCGCCCGGTCGCGACAATGGCAGGCGTACGCTTCGCGCAGAATTTGAGCAATCGTACGCTTTCGTTTTTTTTCGACAGGGGTATTGGCTTCAACAAGCATAGGGAACGGTTGGTCAAGGGACCGCTTCTGTCAAATGGCCCTGGCCTCTTTTTGCGGAAAAAAGGGGTCATCCAAGAGTCGGATCCGAGCCGTATTGTCACCGGATTGTCACATTCTCGTCACCCTACTGTCACTTTACGCTTCTATGATGCCCGGATAAGTTTACCGGAATGCTTTCCAAACCGATCAAAAAGTACCGCAGCGGGTGGATTTCAGACATTCACCTTGGCACCAAGGGCTGTGCCGCCGAAGCGCTTTTGGAATTTCTGCGCACCCATGAGTTTGAAACGCTCTATATCGTCGGCGACCTGCTCGACATCTGGGCCATGCGCCGGGGTATCTATTGGCCGCAGGCCCACAACGACGTCATCCAAAAGCTGCTGCGCGCCGGCCGCAAAGGGGCGCGGGTGGTGTATATCCCTGGCAATCACGACGAATACGTTGCGGGATATATCGGCTACTACGGCGCGGTGGAGATCGAGCGCCGCGCCATCCACCAGACGGCGGACGGACGCAGGCTGCTCGTCATTCACGGCCATGAGCTCGATACCGTGGTGCAAAACATCAAATGGCTGGCGTTCGTGGGGGATGTCGGCTACCAGTTCCTGCTCAAACTCAACGAGCCGATTAACTGGATGCGCAGGCACCTCGGCCTTGGCTATTGGTCGCTGAGTTCGGCAGTAAAGCGCAATGTCAAAAACGCGGTCTCTTTTGTCGGGGAGTTTGAGAAATCCATTGTGCGCTACTCCGAAACCGATCACGTTTCCGGGGTCGTCTGCGGGCACATTCACTGGCCAGCCATTCGTAAAATCGAAGAGGTCGATTACTACAATTGCGGCGATTGGGTGGAAAGCTGCTCGGCGCTGGTGGAAAATTTTGATGGGAAAATCGAACTCCTCACCGATCTGCGCCCGCGCAACGCATCCATTCCGGAAATCGCGGCCTTGCCGATCAATCCCTGAACACGATGGAGCGATTGCCGTGGATGAGCACCCGGTCTTCGACATGATAGCGGACGCCGCGCGCCAGCGCCATCCGTTCGCAATCCCGGCCCAGGCGCAACAAATCCTCAGGCGTGTGGAAATGCTCCACGCGGACCACCTCTTGGTCAATAATCGGGCCCGCATCCAAATCCGCGGTAGCGTAGTGGCAGGTGGCACCGATGAGCTTGACTCCCCGTGCATAGGCCCGCTTGTACGGGTTCGCCCCGGCAAACGACGGCAGAAACGAATGGTGGATGTTAATGAGGCGCCCGTGCCATTCCTTGCAGAGTTCGCCGGGAAAGATTTGCATATAGCGGGCGAGCACGAGGAGATCGGCACGCGCCTCGCAGAACAAGCTCGCCATTTTCTCGAAAGCGGCCGGTTTCGTTTCGGGCGTCACCGGCACATACGCAAAGGGCACCCCCTCGCGCTCCACGACCGATTTAAGTTCCTCATGGTTGGAAATGATGAGGGGGATTTCGATGGGCAGTTCACCCGAGCGCCAACGCCAAAGCAGATCGGCCAAACAATGGTCCAGCTTGGAAACCAGAATCACGACACGCATCTTTTGCTTCGTCTCGCGGATCGTCCATTCCCCTTCCAGGTCCGCCGCCAGAGGGGCGAACGCCTTGTGCAACGCAGCGCTGTCCAGGGCGAGGCTGCGGGTGTCAATCGCCAACCGGGCAAAAAACCATTTACTCAACGGGTCGGTGAACTGGTTGACTTCCAGCAGATTGCCGCCGTGATAGGCAACGAAAGTGGTGAGTCGCGCCAAGAGGCCCACCCGGTCGGGACACGCAATTTTCAGGAGGGTGAGTGGCATAGTTTTGATATTGATTAGCCTTCCTACGGGCTGAGGGCAAGCCAATGGAGGTGGTACCTCCTATTTTCGGCTGGGAATTTGGTTTGGGTCTGCTTTTCTTGATCTTTCGCTTTTGCGCTTCCCATGAACTCCGAAATCCCTTCCGTTCCCGTCCCGCTGGGCGACCGCGCCTACTCTGTGCACATCGGCGCTGGCATTCTGGCGCAACTCGGCCCCCGGGCGAACGAACTCGGCTCGGAACTCGGCCAGCGCTGCGCCGTCGTAACCGACAGCAATGTCGCCCCGCTCTATAGCGAGGCGGTTCTGGCCAGCTTGAAGGCAGGGGGTTACTCCCCCACCCTCATCACCGTCCCTGCGGGCGAGGTTTCCAAGGCCATGGAGGTCGTGGAAAAGGTCTGCGACCAAATGATTGCCGCAGGGCTCGACCGCAAATCGTGGGTCGTCGCCTTGGGCGGCGGGGTCGTGGGAGACCTGGCCGGTTTCGTCGCTGCCATTTACTACCGGGGTGTGCCGTTTGTGCAAATCCCCACGACAGTCATTGCGCAAGTCGATAGCGCTGTGGGCGGCAAGACCGGCGTGAACGCCACGCACGGCAAAAATCTCATCGGCGCTTTCCACCAACCCCGGTTCGTGCTGGCGGATGTCACCACGCTGCAAACGCTGCCGCCCCGCGAATTTAATGAAGGGATCGCCGAGATCGTCAAACATGCCGCCATCCGCGACCGCTCGCTGCTGGAGGCGCTCTGCACGCCGAATCTCCAGTTCGACCCCGACGCGCTGGCTCGCATCATTCGGCGCAACGTGGAGATCAAGGCTGCCATTGTCACCGAGGACGAACACGAGACCAAGGGATTGCGCGCGCTGCTCAATTTTGGACACACCGTCGGCCACGGCATCGAGAATGCCGCCGGATACGGGCGGTTTCTGCACGGAGAAGCGATCAGCTTGGGACTCGTGGCCGCGTGCCGCCTTTCGGTGCTCAAAGCCGGGCTCGCCCCTGAGGAAAGTCAACTCCTGCTCGACGCCCTCGCCCGGTTCCAACTGCCATTGCGGTTGCCGGAAGATATTTCCACCGAGTCGCTCATGGCCGCCCTGCGCACCGATAAGAAATTTGCGCAAGGCCAGGTCCGGTTTGTGCTCTGCCCCCGACTCGGCGAAGCGTTCGTCTCCAAGGACGTCACGCTGGAGGAAATCCGCGCAGCCGTCGAGGCATTGAGGTAGTCGTTTTTACTGCCAAACATGCCGCGGATAGCGCCGCTGCAATTCCTGTTTGATTTTGGGATACGATTCGCGCCAGAAGGTCGCCAGATTTTGCGTCACTTGAATGGGGCGGTGATTGGGCGCAAGCACTTGGATCGTCACCGGCACACGCCCGGCGGCAATGAAAAGGCTCTGCTCCACGCCATATAAATCCTGGATGCGCACGGCAATGGTGGGCGGGCCCATGGGATCATAGGCAATCTTGAATTTGCGAGCGTTCGGCATTTCCAGCCGCTCGGGAGCATACTTTTCGAGGAATCCTTCCTGCTGCGGACTCAGCCACGATTTGACCACCGGCCATACCGCGCGCTCTTTGATTTCCTTGTAAGTTGCCGCGCCGTAGCAGAGTTGCTCAATCAAAGCGGCGCGATCCTCAGCACCCAGCGCGGGCAGTTCCAATTCGGGCATCCATTGGCGAAGCCGGTTGAGCCGCACGATCCATTGATCCACGGCGTGGTCCCAATGCTCCAGCGGGCAGTTTCCCGAGAGGACTTCGCGGGCAAGCAAAGCGGCTGCCTCGCTCGGAGGCGCTTTATCGGTCTGGCTGCTCTTGAGAACGAGATCACGAAAACGCGATTCCCGGCGAGCCATCACGCGGCGCAAGGTCTTTTCGTAAAACACCTCCACATGTTCGGAAAACGCGTCGGGAAACAGCTCCCGCAGCCATTCTTCACGGATGGCCGTAGCCATCGAGAGCAAGGTTTGCACGCCGTCTTTGCCGCTGACCTCCCGCACTTCACCGGCGACGAAAAGCGGGGCATCGCGCACCACGCTTTCGCGCGCCAGCACCCCCTTGCGGCCATGGACCAACGCACAACGCAACGTGCCTTGGTCGAGCCGCACAGCAAGTTGATCCGGGAACCCCGCCAGCACGCATTTGGACACGGCTTCCTCGGTGGAAAGCTCCGGTGCCGTCCGGTCGGAAATCGAGAGTCCCTCGGCTTTTGCTATCTTTAAAAACTGTTCACAGAGTTGCCCCGCCTCGCGCGCGGCGATGGCGTTGACCCCCAGCGCACGCGCGATATCCCCGTTGCCGTTGGCCATCTGCCAGGCGCGCATGATCAAAAACAAATCCGAAGCGTGATCTTCGCCCAGCGCCCGTTCACGGGCTTCGTCCATCGCGGTATCGGAGCGCCGAAGCAGGTTGCGCCCTTGCGTGAGCGCCGCCACAAGCGCCACTTCGCGCACGCAACCGTATTCCTCCGCCGCCAACAACATGCGCGCGTAGCGGGGGTGGAGCGGGAACGCCAACATCCTGCGGCCCAGTTCGGTGATTTTCCCGGTGGTATCGTCCAAGGCCCCGAGGTCGCGCAGCAGCGTCTCCGCGCGTTCCAGGGAACGTGGCTCCGGAGCTTCGAGCCAGCGAAAAGCCGCGACGTCATCCACCCCGCTCGCTTTGAGTGTCAAGACCACTTCGGAAAGATCCAGGCGCTTTACTTCGGGCAACTCCTGCGCGGCGCGCTCGAGGTGTTCGCGCTCCGTCCAAAGCCGCAGCGCCACACCGGGCGCGGTGCGGCCCGCGCGGCCCGCACGTTGTTCGGCGGAGGCACGCGAAATCTTCTCGACCAGCAGTGTGTTGATCCCGCGATACGGATCGAACCGGGCGATGCGCGCAAGCCCGCCATCGATTACGACCCGCACGCCATCAATCGTCAGCGAAGTCTCAGCCACATTCGTGGAGACGATCACCTTGCGCTTGGGATACCGCGCAACCGCGGCATCCTGGTCGGCCACGGGTAGTTCCCCATGCAACGGCAGCACCACAAATTGACTGCCCACGCGCGCATTGCGAATGGCTCCAATGGTCCGCGAAATCTCGTACGCTCCCGGCATGAAAATAAGCACATCCCCTTCGGTGCAAGGAGCGAGCCGCTCCAGTTCGTCGGCCGCCAGATCCCAAACCATCGTTTGCTCCGGGCGCACGGCCCGTTGCAGATAGCGGATCTCCACGGGAAAGGTGCGGCCCTCGCTTTGAAGCATCGCACACGGCGCGAGGTAGCGCTCCAGGCCCGCTGTATCCAGGGTGGCGGACATCACGACGAGCTTCAGATCGGGCCGACGCGCAGCCTGCAAATCGAGCGCACGAGCCAGCGTGATGTCGCCATAAAGATGCCGTTCGTGGAATTCATCGAAGAGAATCGCCGAGACGCCGCGCAGCCCCGGATCGTTCAACATCTGGCGCAAGAGCACCCCTTCGGTGACAAACCGGATGCGCGTTTTGGCCGAGGTCGCTTTATCGAAACGGATTTGAAAACCGACCTCGTCCCCCAAACGGCAGCCGCGTTCCTGCGCCACGCGCGCCGCCAGCATCCGTGTGGCGAGTCGGCGCGGTTGCAACACGACCACTTCCCCCTCGCCCAAGAGCCCATTGTCCAGGAGCATCTGCGGGACTTGCGTCGATTTACCCGAGCCGGTCGGCGCCTGCAACACGAGCCGCGCATCGCGCGCCAGGGCAGCGACGAGCGCGCTCTCGAGTTCAAAAATCGGCAAATCGCGACGGTTCATCCAGGGGACGGTAACGGAATTGGCGCGAAGACGCAATTGCCCTCAGAACGTCACCTTCGAGCGCGGGCCATCCTTCGTCCACTGGAGCCGGTCGATGCACAAGCGCCGCCCCGACATTGCAGGATCCCAAGCATGATAGGCCAGGTAATCGTGCCCGTCCGGCCCTTTCACCAGGCTGTTGTGGCCCGGCCCGAGCACTTTGCCGGGAACCGTCTTGAGCACCCGCGGCCCGGCTTCGTTCCCGGCGTCGGAATACGGCCCCAACACATGATCCGCCACTGCGTAGTCGACCCCATAGGTTTCGTTTTCCCAACGGCCCGCGCTGTAAAAACAGTAATAGCGCCCGTCGTGCTTCACCACACACGGCCCTTCCAATGTGTGCCAGTCATACACGCCGCCATACATGGGCCGGTCCACCATGAAGCGCTGCCAATCATGCCGGGCGCGGACGACGACATGCGGTTGGCCCGCGACGCGATCCATACGCTCAAGCCGATCCACCATGAGCGCCGTTCCCGCCCGGACCCCCTCTGCGGAATCGAGAAAATCACGCGCGTAAAACAGATACCACGCCCCGTCTTCATCCCGGAACGGATGCGGATCAATGGCAAACGGCAGATCGTTGGGAGCCACCAAAGGATTCGCGTCCACATCGCGGTAAGGTCCCAGCGGATCGCCCGCCACTGCGGCGCGGATCTGGTGACGTTTGTCGCCGACCCCTATTGAATAGTACATCCAATGCCACCCGCCGTGCACTGCCACCTCGGGAGCCCAATACGTGTTGCCCAGCGAAGGATCGGGCCGCTCCAAAGCCTCCCCCACCCGCTCCCAATACACGAGATCGCGCGAATGCAGAAGCGGAAAGACCCAGCCCGCCACCTCATCGACCCCACCGGCTTCCTCCCGGCCTGTGCCGACCGCAAAATATTCGTTACCCAACCGCCAGACGAACGGATCGGCGAAATATCGGCCATAAACAGGATTTTTGTAACGCATCCCTCACCAAAAATTTACGGGACAGGGATGTGCATCGGACGTGAATGCGCCGTTCTAGCCCGAAACCAACCGCCGGTAGAGATCTTCGGCGAACAGCAATCCCTTCGGGGTTTCGCCATCCACCACAAGCGCCACCCGGGTCCGGGCCGTGCGCAATTTTCTCAAAACTTTCAGCACGGATTCGGTGGCCGGAACGGAGGCGATCCGACGCATATGCGAACTGATTTTTGCGCCGGGTGCGCGCGCGAGGATCGCTTCAAATAACGAGACCATCCCGAGAATTTCGCCCCCTGCCGAAACCACGAGAAAGCGCTCCAGGCTGCCGTCGCGGCTCGCCTCAATGAGTTCTTCAATCGTCGCCCCTTCGTGAATGGTCGGAAAATCCGGGAGCGGCTGCATCAAGTCTCGCGCGCAGACGGAGCGGAAATCGACGATCCCGTGAATCAACCGGCGTTCCGTCGGGGTGATCGCCCCGGCACGTTCGGTTTCGAGCGTGACGTATTTAAAATCCTCGCGGGCAGCGAATAATTTACGCGATTCGTCCGGGACCGGCGGAAAGAGCCATCGGCCGAGCCCGGCCGCGATCCGCATCACGGGGCCAAGCGCAAGATAGGCCAAGCGGAGTGGGGCGGCCAAAGAAGCCAGGGCACGCATCGGGAAGCGCCGGAAAAGAGACTTCGGGAAGAGTTCCAAGCCGAAGAGATACAGCGGCAGAAAAACGAGGAGCGCAATGAGATACCCCGCGTGTCCCCAGTGCCGCACCAGTTCCGCGGTGGCGAGGGTGATGGCGAAAAGATTCGCCAGGTTCGTGACAATGACGACCGTCAGCAGCAGACGCTCCGGTTCCTTCAGGAGCTTCTGGAGGCGCATGGCGGCGGGATCGCGATGTTTGACCCGATTGCGCAGCCGGACGCGGTTCAGGCTCAGAATCCCGGCCTCAATTCCGGAAAAGACAAACGAAACGAGCAGCAAACCCGCGATCGCCAGCCAAAAAATCATTCGTTTTCCTCCTCGCTGGCAACAAGCGCAGGCGGGATTTCCACCATGATTTCGTGAATGCGTTTGCGGGTGACGCGCCGGATGATGAACCGCAATCCCTTGATGACCACAACCTCTCCGGGGCGAGGCAGCGAACCGAGTTGGTTGAAAAGAAGACCGCCGATGGTGTCGATCCCTTCCGTCTCCAGATCGATCCCCACGTGTTCGCTCAAGTCGTCCAACCGGGCGTTTCCTGCGACAATGAGGCGCCCACCCCCGGCGCTCTCAATATAGAGATCCTCGTCGGCCGAGGGAATGGCATCCGAGATGATTTGCTCCACCACATCAGGCAGGGCCACAATCCCTTCCGTTCCACCAAACTCGTCCACCACGATGGCGAGCCGCTGCGGGTGCGTCAGGAAGCTGCGCAGCAGGTCGAGCGCCTTCATTGTCTCCGAGACATAACTGGGGGGCGTGAGCTGCTCGGTGAAATGCAGTTCAGGAGCCAGCAGGAACCGCTTCACGTCGAGCAGCCCGAGAATGTTGTCCGGCGAATCGGCATAGACGGGAACCCGGCGGAACCGTTTGGTGCGGAGTTGCTCCAGCGCCTGCTCATTGGTGAGGTCGTCCGGAATGGCGAACATGTCGATGCGAGGCGTCATGCAGTCGCGGGCGGTTTTGTCGCCGAGCTTGAGGACTTCCTGGATGATCTCGCTTTCGGTCAGATGGAGCGCCCCTTCCTCCGCGCTTAGTTCAATGAGGGTTTCCAGCTCTTCGGCATCCAAAGGCTTGGGCGTGTCAAACCCCTTGGGAGTTAGCGCATCGGCGACCCGTTCACTGGCGGTTTGCAAGCGTCTGCTAACGGGATCGAGCCACGGCAGCATCCAATCCAGCGCCCGCGCCCCGAACGCCGCCACCCGCAGCGGAGCCCGCAAAGCGAGCGCTTTGGGCAGCAGATCACAAAACAGAACGACCAAGGCGAAAATGCCGAGAGCGCTGACCCAAAACGGCGGGCCGGTGCGGGTCGTTTCCCGCAGGAGATAGAGGCAGAGAAGGATCAACGGCAGGTTGGCACAGGCGTCTCCCAGCAAAAGTGCGCTCAGGAGTCGGCGCGGATTCGCCAACAACCGTTCCACGGTTTGCGCCAACGCGGTGTTTTCGAGACGGCGAATCTGAACCGGCTGCAAAGAAAAAAAGGCAGTCTCCATCGCCGAAAAAAAGGCGGAGATCAGAATGAACGCGCCAAGAAGCGCCGCGAAAAGGAAAAACTCCATGTCTCACAGGAAAGATAGCGACAACGGTCTGAGGGATGCCATGAAAAAACGCAGCCGAAGGCAGGATTCATGGAATTCCCCGGCAGCGGGTGATGCAATCCTCCTAATCCCATAGGCCATTGCCTGTTTGAGCACTGGAATGCTCATGATCGCTCCTTTTTCGCCCGCCAGAAACGAATCAGGGGGGCGGGTATTGATACGGATTATGAAAACAGCCGGCCTCGCCCTCCTTTCGGTTGCCCTGGCCTCATGCGCCAGCCCGGACGTCCGCGTAACGCACACGGATCGCGCGATGATCGATGCCCCTCCTCCCAAAGCCATCTACATCCGTCCGTTTCGCATCGCATGCGCATCATTTGACCCATGCGTGAACGATGGCGCCAAGCCGATCCGCCAAGCGCTCGCCCCCGTCGAATTCGCCAACGACCTTCAGGAAGAACTCGCAAAAATCGCCCCGTCCAGAGTTTTGGAGCCTGACGAGTATGCCCCGCTGGGGTGGCTGGTGGACGGCGAATTTCAACAAGTTCAAAGCGGGTATTCACCGGGATGGTGGAACCCATGTGTTACGGGCCCGCGCGACTCCTGCATCAATCTCCACATCCGCATCCGCGATCTCTGCCAGCGCGGAGCGGTCGTCTATGAGTTTGACGTGGCCGCAGGCACCCAAAAGTCTCCGTATGGCTCGATCTACAAACCCGGCCTGGGTTATCCGCTGCCGTTTGATTTCCGGAACACGGCGGAGTTGATTGCGCTCACCATCACGCCTGACCCATTCCGATACGGCTATCGCAATTCCCCGGTGTTGCGGTATTAAAGAGAAGACGCTCGGTTGCTCTTGGAATGGCAACCCGTCATGCCTTCGACGGACTCAGCCCTTCATTTATTTGCGCTTTTTGTGCCTTTTTGCGGCTGATTCCCTATAACCCGCTCTCGGGCGGCAATTCGACGATCTCGAACCAATATTTTTCCAGCGTCTGGAGAATATCCACCAACGCCTCAAAGGTGACCGGTTTTATGATGTAGGAGTTGACCCCGAGATCATACGATTTGAAAATATCTTCGTCAGCGTGCGAGGTCGTCAAAACCACCACGGGAATCTGGCGCAATTCCGGGTCGCTCTTTATCTCTTTGAGCACCGTGCGCCCGTCTTTGCGCGGCATGTTCAAGTCCAGCAAAATCAATCCGGGGCGAGGGACATCCGTGTCGGCGTAATTGCCCTGGTGGCGCAAGTAATCCATGAGCTCCTCGCCGTTCTCGACGAAGCGCAAATCGTTGGCAAGCCGCCCTTCCAAGAGCGCCTCGCGCGTCAAACGGCGATCGTCGTCGTCGTCGTCGGCCATTAAAATGGTAATCGCTTTTCCGTGTTTGCTCATGACTTTGTAATCTGTTTGACAGGAAGTTTGATGATGAAAGTCGCTCCCTGACCTTTTTCGCTTTTAGCAACAATACTCCCACCGTGGCGATGTGCAATTTTTCGGCACACGGCGAGGCCGATTCCTGTGCCTTCGTATTCCTCGCGGCTGTGCAAGCGCTGGAAAAGCGTAAAGACCTGCTCCACATATTGCTCGTCGAAACCGATGCCGTTGTCGGCCACCACAATCTGGCAAATTTCCTCTCCCTGCCCGGTTCCCGGCGCCAACGCCTGCTCCGGTGCGGGCACCACCCGGGCCGAGATCGTCACTTCCGGAGGCTGCCCCGGCTTGTGGAACTTGAGCGCGTTGCTGAGGAGGTTTTGGAATAGCTGGCGCATTTGCACCGGATCGGCGTCGATCGTGGCCATGGGGCCGACTTCGATCTTTGCCGCGTCCTGTTCGATTCGCACTTCGAGGTCGGAAAGGACGCCTTGGAGCACCTCGCCAAGATCGACCTGCACAAACGGCTGGGCCCGGCTGGTGACATAGGAGAGCGTCAACAAATCCTGAATAAGCGTCTGCATCCGCCCTGCCGCATTCTGAATCCTTTCCAAGTAATCAAGCCCCTGTTCCTCCAGCGCGTCGGCACATTTGAGCCGGAGCCGATCCGCGAAGGCTTGAATCTTTCGCAGCGGCTCCTGCAGATCGTGTGAGGCGACGCTGGCAAAATCTCTCAACTCGCCATTGCTGCGCTCGAGCTGGGCGGCGAAAACGCGCATTTTTTCCTCTGCCAGCTTGCGTTCGCTGATATCCGAGTTCACGCACACCAAGCCGATCAGCCGCTGCCCGGTCACGTCGCGCAGGGGGACTTTGGTGGTCGAAAGCCAGATCATTTTGCCTTCTGCGGTCGCGGCGGGTTCCTCCCGGTTCAAGATCGGATTGCCCGAGGAAAGCACACTCTGGTCGTCGGCGTCGTAGATTGCGGCGATCTCCTTGGGGAAAAAATCCGAAGCGGTGCGCCCCACCAGTTGGTCGGGATCGGAAAGATTCAGGAAGCGCCGATGCGCGACATTATCCAGCACGTAGCGGCCTTGGGGGTCTTTGACAAAGATGTGGTCGGGGATCGCATCAATGAGGCTGCGCAGGAGGTTGCGTTCCTGGGCCAGCAACGCTTCCGCGCGGCGGCGCGCCGCAATGTCGTGCAGGATGAGGGCGAGAGCTACCAGGAGCAGTGCGGCCGTGGCACCGGAGCCGAGAAGGATGCGCCCCATCGTCTCTTTGCCGATCTGGTGGGTCAGTCCCGCGCGCTCCCCCAGCAGGCGCTCTTCCTCCAGTTCGAACTCCGCCATCAAAGAGCGCAGTTCGAGCATGGAACCTTCCTGCCCCATTGCGGAAAAACGGGCGTTTGCATCTCCGCCGCGCCCCTCGATCAAATCCCGCAAGGTGCGCAGTTTGCGCTCCATCCGTTTTTGAATGGTGGCCAACCGGGCGCGTTGCCCTGGTTGGTCGGCCAGCATCGAGCGGAGCGCCTCGGCATCGCTGATCCCCTCTGCCGCAGCTTGCTGGAAAGAATTCAGGAGCAACTCATCGCCGCTGATGAGATAGCCGCGCGCGGCGCTTTCGGCTTCCATCAAATGCCGCAACATCGATTCGTGCGTTTCCAGCACGAGGTGGGTGCGGGAAACCCACTCTGCGGTGCGGATAAACAAGCGCGTGCTCTGGATGGACAAAAACGCAATGATGCCCACCGCCAGAATAGCCAGTCCAAAGCCAAGCAAAACTTTCAGCCGGATGGAAAAGGGCATGCCGGTGGGGGTCACAGATTGCGGGTTAAAACAGAGCAGCTCATTTTTGAACGGAACCAGGGCCCTTCCTGAAGCCCAATCTCCACGGCGTGGCGGAGGGGGTGGGATTCGAACCCACGATGCCTTGCGGCATGCCGGTTTTCAAGACCGGTGCAATAGACCACTCTACCACCCCTCCATTGGTTTGCAGGTAAACGCAAGGCACTTACTAAGTCCTGCATTTACCGGGTTTGGCAAGTGCGGAGTGAAAAAAACGGGGAGCGACCTTGAATTTTCCCAAAATGAAAAAAATCAGGCTTTCCACTACATGCCTGTTGTGCGAGAGATGGGGTCTGCCCGGCTTTGCCTGGCAAAGAATGAAAAGCCCCCCCTCCATCTCCTCCCCTGCGACTCCTTCGGAGTCACCCGGGGCGCTTTTTCATCAAATCCAAAAAATGCAGGTCTTTAGCGCGCTCGTAGGAGGAGTGGCCCACGACTACAATAACCTGCTCTCGATTTTCCATGGGTACACGGAGATTCTTCAGATGGGGATCGATCCGGGCAACCCGTTACAACAGTATCTCACCGAGATGATGGGGGCTGTCGAGCGGGCCAAGACGCTCACCGCGCAACTCCTGAATTTCAGCCGCGCCACGGTCAGCGCCCCTCGGGAACTCCGCGTGGAGAAACTGGTGCGCGACTTCCATAAAATGCTGCGCCGGATGGCCCCCGAAAACATCGAACTCGTCACAGAATTGGAGGAAGAGAGCGGGTGGGTCATGGCGGACCCGCGCCAAATTGAAACGCTTTTAAGCAACCTCGTGCTGAACGCCTGCGAGGCGATGCCTCAGGGCGGGCGTCTTTGCATTGAACTCAGGGATGCCGTAGTGGCACCCGGCAGTCGCCCTGCCCAAGAAGGGTTGGCACCGGGCTCTTATCTCCGCCTCGCGGTCAGCGACACCGGTGTGGGAATACCCAAAGATCTCATCCGTCGGATCTTTGAACCAAGTTTCACGAGCAAACCCCCCAGCTGCAATCTTGGCCTGGGGCTTTTCCTCAGCTCGGAGATCGTTGAGCAAAGTGGCGGCAAAATCCTCGTCGAGAGCACTCCCGGCCAAGGGAGCACCTTCGAGGCTTTCCTGCGCCAGATTCCCCCTCCGCAAGAACCGGAGGCAAAGCCGCTCCCAGAGGTCTCCTTTGGCAAAGGGGAAAACATTTTAATCGTCGAAGATGATGGCCCGGCGCGAAAAACGTTGGCCACAATGGTTTCCCAACTCGGTTATCAGGCGATTTGTGCAGCCAATGGGGACGAAGCCTTGGGCGTTCTTGAGAGGAAAAATGAAATTCGTCTCGTCATCGCTGATATGGTTATGCCATTATTGGGAGGAATCAGAATGGCTGAGATCATGCGTCAGCGTTGGCCGGAGATAAAAATTATTTTAACCTCCGGTTACGCTGTCGAACCCCCGAACAAAACCATGGTAGAAGTTTTTCTGCCCAAGCCGATTCCCCGCGGCGCTTTGATTCAAAACATCCGTAAACTCCTCGATGCCTGACCTCTCCATTCTCCTGACAGAGGACGACTCTGACGTCGCCCGTTACCTGACGACCGTGTTAAAATCTCTCGGCCACAAAGTGGTGGCTGTTGCCTCGGATGGGATGCAGGCAGTGAAACTCGCCCGGGAACTCAAACCCAAGCTCGTCATCATGGACATCGATCTGCCCGGAATGAACGGCATCGTGGCCGCTGGCAAGATCCTCGAAGAACAGAGTGTCCCGATTATTATCAGCACGGGGCGCACCGATACCGAAGCTTTGGAAAGCACCAAGGAGCTGAATATCCAGGCTTTCCTTGTTAAACCTTTCAGCGCAGTGCAACTGAAATCCGCCATCGCGGTTGCCGTCTGCCAACACCGGATGCAAAACCAGGCGCGGCAGAAAATCACCGAGCTCAGCGGAGCACTGGAGGCCGTGCAGGACAAAGCGGACGTGGGGCCGTTCACCCAACCCCGCCTCCAAGCCGTGGGGCTGACCAAGCGCGAAGCGGAGGTGATGGTTTGGGTCGCCCAAGGCAAATCCAACAGCGACATCGCCACGATTTTAGAGAGCTCCCCGCGCACGGTAGCCAAGCACATCGAGCACATTTTCGGGAAATTGAATGTCGAAAGCCGCACCGCCGCCGTTGCCGAAGCGCGCCGTCTGTTGCAAGACATTGTCGCGACCGAGCCGTCCTGATTTTTGAACGTCCTGGCGCTCTGGGTGTCTGAAATGTGTCCGCACTCCTGCGGCAGGCATTACCTTGAACGCACATGACGAAAACGACTGAAGAAATCACGGCAGAAGTCCGGCACGCGGGCCGGTGGATTGCCCCATTGCAAGCGGAAGTGGCCCGCGTGGTGGTGGGCCAGAAATATTTGGTGGACGGCCTGCTCACAGGCCTGCTCACCAACGGGCACGTCCTCCTCGAAGGCGTCCCGGGCCTGGCCAAGACCCTCACCGTCAAAACCCTCGCCAACGCGATCCAGACCGGTTTCCAGCGCATCCAATTCACGCCGGACCTGTTGCCCGCGGACTTGATTGGCACCCTTATTTATAATCCCCGCTCGGGCGAGTTCACCGTGAAGCACGGGCCGCTCTTCTCGAACCTGATCCTCGCGGACGAAATCAATCGCGCCCCGGCCAAGGTCCAAAGCGCGCTGCTCGAAGCAATGCAGGAGCGGCAAGTGACCATCGGGGAGCAAACCCATAAATTGGCCGACCCGTTCCTGGTTCTCGCCACGCAAAACCCTCTCGAACAAGAAGGCACATACCAACTTCCCGAAGCCCAACTCGACCGCTTCATGCTCAAGCTGCGTGTCGGTTATCCGAGCAAGGCCGAGGAGCGTCAAATTCTGGACCTGATGGCCACCAGCTCACCCAAGCTCGACGTGACGCCGCTGGTCGATCCTTGTCACATCGTCCAATCCCGTTCCGTCGTGAACGAAATCTATGTCGATGACCGGGTGAAGGATTATATCGTTGATGTCGTTTTCGCCACGCGCGAGCCGGCCAGCTACAAACTGCCGCTGGAGGGGATGATCCGCTATGGAGCTTCGCCGCGCGCCACCATCGCCCTCACCCTCGCCGCCCGCGCCCGCGCTTTCCTGCAAGGCCGCGGCTATGTGACGCCTCAGGATGTGAAGAGCATCGGCCTCGACGTGCTGCGCCACCGCATCATCGTCAGCTACGAAGCCGAAGCCGAGGAAGTCACCAGCGAGAAAATCATCGAGCGCATCTTCGCCGGGCTGCCAGTGCCGTAAACCTAAAACGTGGAAACGGAGAGGCGCTGGGTAATTTTCAAATCCAGTTTTCCTGATTTCCTGAGTCATTTTTCACCTGAGTGCACCATGCAGGACGCCAAGCGCATCCTATCCAAAATCCGGCGGCTGGAGCTCAAGACCCGAGGGCTGGTCGAGGCGGCCTTTGCGGGCCAGTACCGCAGCGTGTTCAAAGGCCGGGGAATGAATTTCGAGGAGGTGCGCGAATACCAACCCGGCGACGAAGTCCGCACTATCGACTGGAATGTCACCGCGCGGCTGGGACATCCGTATGTAAAAAAGTTCACTGAGGAACGCGAGCTGACTGTCATGCTGGTTGTGGATGTGAGCGCCTCGGGCGCGTTTGGAAGCGTCAATCTCTCCAAACGCGAACTCGCCGCAGAAGTCGCCTGCGTGATCGCTTTCAGCGCCATCCGCAACAACGACAAAGTCGGCTTGCTGCTTTTTTCCGATCACGTCGAACTGTTTATTCCGCCTAAAAAAGGGCGCATCCACACGCTGCGGCTTATTCGGGAGATTCTCTTTTTCGAACCACGCGGGCGGTGCACAGCGCCTGCCCAGGCGCTTCATTACTTGAACCGCGTGCTCACGCGCAAGGCGGTGGTCTTTTTGCTGTCCGACTTCCAAACGCGCCTTTTCGACCGCGAGCTCGGGATCACCGCACGCAGGCACGATCTCATCGCCCTGCCGGTGCTCGATCCGCGCGAGAGCGCCCTCCCCGATGCCGGCATGGTCGTTTTTGAAGACGCCGAAACCGGCGAGCAGATAGAGGTGAACACCGGAGACGCTTCGGTGCGGGCCGCCTATGGACATTTGGTGGAACGCCAGCGCGAGGAATGGGCACGTGCGTTCCGGCGCAAACGAATCGACTCCATTGCGCTTACCACTGACGCAGATTATCTTCCGGCGCTGCGGGAATTTTTCCGCACCCGCGAAAGGAGGATGCGATGAAGAGGACAGGAAGACAGGGAGACACGGAAACGGGGAGCAGTGCTCTCTGCGTCTCTTTGCTTCTCGCCCAAATTGTTCTTCCCCAACAAGGGCAACCCGTCCCCTCGCCAACGCCAGAACTCGCTCCCATCGCTCCCCCCATACCTGTATTTCCATATCCGATGTGGATGGTTGTGAGCGTCGCAGTGGGCGCGGCGATCGTTCTAACTGCTATCATTTGGGCTGTGGTGCGGCACATCAAAAACCGGCCACAACCGCCGCCTCCCACCCCGCGCGAATGGGCGCTGGCGGAGTTGGCGGGTTTGCGCAGCCGCATCGAGCAGATCGAACCCTACCCGTTCAGCATTGAGGTTTCCAACGTGTTGCGCCTTTTCATATCACGTGAATTCCGCGTGCGGGCCACCCAACAGACTTCGCCCGAATTCCTGGCTTCTGCGGCGGCAACCCCGCGCTTCACTGAAGCGGACAAAGCTCTGTTGGCGGCATTTTTAGAAAAGGCCGACTTGATCAAATTCGCCCGCGTCCAGGCCAGCGCGCAAGAGAGCGAACATTTGCTGGAGCAAGCCCGGCGGTTCGTGGAAGGAGGCGTGCCCGCGTGAACCCCTTCGACGACTTAGGCATCACCTTTGCCAATCCGTGGCTTTTGCTGCTGTTGTTCCTCGTCCCGCTGCTGGCGTATTTGCGAGGGCACCGGGGTGGCGCGCCCGCGGTGATTTTTTCCTCAACAGAATCCCTACGCACCCTGGGCCAGCGGGTGCAAAGCCGCGCGGGGAATTTCCTCTCAGGCCTGCTTTTCCTGGCACTGGCGTTGCTTCTCCTTGCGTTGGCCCGCCCGCAAAAGGGGAAAACAATGAGCCAAGTGGAGGCGAGCGGCATTGATATCATGCTCTTGCTGGACGTTTCGGGATCAATGAAGGCGGAGGATTTCACGGTCGGCAACCAACCGGCGAGTCGGATCACCGTGGTTAAAAAGGTGACCGAGCAATTCATCGAGCAGCGCCCCAATGACCGACTGGGCATCGTGGCCTTTGCCGGACGGCCTTATCTCGTAAGCCCACTTACACTGGATCACCCGTGGCTGCTGCAAAACATGGACCGGGTGCGCATCGGCCTGGTGGAAGACGGCACGGCCATTGGCTCTGCGATTGCCTCAGCGGCAAATCGGCTTCGGGGCGACAAAAACGCCAAGAGCCGCGTCATTATTCTTTTGACGGACGGCGATAACAACGCGGGCAAAATTTCGCCGACGACTGCGGCAGAGGCGGCGCGGGCCATCGGAGCACGCATTTACACGATTGGGGCGGGTAGCGATGGGATGGCACAGATGCCCTCGGGACAGCGCGATCCATTCGGGCGAATGATGTACCAACAGGTGCCGCCACTCGACGCTGAAGCCCTCAAACAGATCGCCGCCATCGGCAACGGCCAGTTCTTCCGCGCGACCGACACGCATTCGCTGGAGCAGATTTACAAACAGATCGACGCGTTGGAAAAATCGTCGTTTGAAATGAAACAATACCGTCAGTACCGGGATCTTTTTCCGTGGTTCCTGGGTGCGGGCACCGGCCTGCTTTTGGTGCAGATGCTGCTTGCACAAACCGTTTGGAGGAAGCTGCCGTGAACGCTTTGCTGTCTCATCCCCTCACCTGGGGCGCTCCGTTGTGGTTTTGCGCCCTTGCGGTTTTGCCCTTGATCGCCGCCCTTTTCGCCTGGGGAGAGCGTCGCCGCGTTCAATTGCTGCAACGTCTCGTGGCCGCGCGGTTGCAACCGGTTCTGGCGGGCAGCGTCAGCCTCGTGAAGCGCCGATTGCGTTTCGTGCTGGCTTTGGGAGCGCTCGCCTGTTTTGCCTTTGCGCTGGCCCAGCCGCGCTATGGCTACACGGTGGAAGAAGCCCGACGCAAAGGTCGGGACGTGCTGATCGCCGTGGACACCTCCCGATCCATGCTGGCCAACGATGTCGCGCCAAACCGGTTGGAACGCGCGAAATTCGCAGCGCAAGATCTGATCAACGCCCTCGAAGGCGACCGTCTTGGGCTCGTGGCATTCGCCGGTTCCGCATTCCTGCAAGCGCCGCTTACCGTGGACTACAGCGCCGTTTTTTCCGCGCTTGGCGAACTGGATACAGAAATAATTCCGCTCGGGGGCACGAGCATCGCCGAGGCGATTCGCACGGCAACGGAGGCTTTCGGCAAAGGGGAAAGCGAGAGCCGCTGCCTGGTGCTCTTCACCGATGGCGAAGACCTCGGCACCGATGCGCTTGAGGTCGCCCGCAAAGCAGCAGGCACGATGCGCATCTTTACCGTGGGCATTGGCTCGCCAGACGGTTCGCTCATTCCCGTTTCCGGCGAGAACGGCGGCACGCAGTTTGTAAAAGGGCCGGATGGACAATTTGTAAAATCGCGCCTCGACGAAAAAGCGCTCACCGGCATCGCCGAAGCGACCGGCGGATTTTATTTGCGGCTGCAAAACGGCCCCGCCGACATGCACCGACTGGTTGCAGAAGGGCTCGGCAGAATGAAGGAGGAAGAGATCGATGCGCGGATGTCGCACCGTCCCATCGAACGTTATCAATGGCCGCTCGGCTTGGGAATCGCATTGCTCATGGTCTCGGTTTTGATGAACGAGCGCCGCCGCAAACTGCCAACCGGCACAGCACTGGCATGGGTCTTTGCACTGGCGACCGGGATTCCGCATCCGGCAAGCGCGGCAACCAGCGAGGAGCTTTACAAGCAGGGCCGCTACGATGAAGCGCGGCAACAATATGAAACAGCGCTCCAACGTCGGCCCGGTTTACCTGCCCTTGAATTCGACAAAGGGGTCACTGATTATGCTCTGGGAAATCTCGATGCGGCGGCTGAGGCTTTCGGAAGGGCGCTTGCGGAGAGTGATCCCAAACTGCGAGCCAAAGTGGAGCAGAATCTAGGCACCACCTTGCTCAAACGGGCCCTGAGTCGCGATGAGTCCAAACAAGCGAAGGAGCGCGAGGCGGATCTCAAGAATTCGACGCAGCATCTTGAGGAAGCGCTCAAGTTGGAAACTTCAAATAAAGACGCCAAACTCAATCTCGCAATAGCTAAAAAAGAATTGGAAAAACCAAAGCCAACGCCTACTCCGCCGCCCAGCAGCAAGGATAACCAACCGGATAATAGTCAGGACGACAAGGACCAGCAATCCAAGGATCAGCCATCCAAGGACCAACAATCCAAGGACCAACCATCCAAGGACCAACAATCCAAGGACCAACCATCCAAGGATCAGCAATCCAAGGATCAGCAATCCAAGGATCAGCAATCCAAGGATCAGCAATCCAAGGATCAGCAATCCAAGGATCAGCAATCCAAGGATCAGCAATCCAAGGACCAGCAATCCAAGGACCAGCCATCCAAGGACCAGCAATCCAAGGACCAGCAATCCAGGGATCAGCAATCCAAGGACCAGCAATCCAAGGATCAGCAATCCAAGGATCAGCAATCCAGGGACCAGCAATCCAAGGACCAGCAATCCAAGGACCAGCAATCCAAGAATCAGCAATCCAAGGGTGAGCAGTCCCAAGCGCCCCCCACCGATGAGAAAAAACTTTCCGGCGAGATCAAGGCAAACGAATCTAAGCCCGATGAGAAACAAGACGCACAGGCCGAAGTTCCGGTGAAACCTGGCGAAATGTCTCCCAGCCAGGCGCGCGCGCTCCTCGATTCCCTGAAAGGGGAAGACGGCCAGCCGTTTAAACATGAACAAAGGAGCGCCGCTCCTGTCTCAAGAAATTGGTGATGAATTTCACAAACTCAGAAAAAACTCACGCAAAGCCGCAAAGCCGCAAAAACAGGGCCGCCGCGGCAGAACCCTTTGCGTCTTTGCGTCTTTGCGTGAGACTTCTTTTCCTCTGCCTGCTGATTTCCGTCTGCCACACCACGGCACGAGCCGAGGAGGCTTCGGTTTCGGCCTCGCTTTCCAGCGCCACGACCGCCGTGGGCGAGCCGGTGGAACTTGAGATCACCGTTCAGGGCACCCAGAAAGCGGCTGCTCCCCAACTGCGCGTGCCGGGGTTGGATTTCCAATACAACGGCGCATCAACGCAGATTCAGATGAACAATTTTGACGTCAGCCGCAGCGTGAAGCACACCTACACCGTGCTGGCGCAAAAAGAAGGGACGTTCACGATTCCTGCGGTTTCCATTGAAGTAAGCGGCAAAAAAATTTGGACCCAGCCGCTTCAATTGACGGTCTCCAGCTCTCCCGGTGGGGGCAGTGCAGGGGCGCAGGAAAACAAATTTGCATATGCAGAGTGGGTGCTCCCGAAATCTTCGGCTTACGTAGGCGAGGCACTCCCGGCGGAATTGCGCTTGTATGTCGACTCACGCGTCCAGTGTCAGTTGGAGCAGTTGCCCGCCATTTCAGGAGACGGCTTCACAGTGCAAAAAACCAGCAAACCTCAGCAGCGCCAAATCCACAAAGACGGCCGCGAGTATACGCTTGTTATTTTTAAAACCGCGATCACCCCGGTGAAAGCGGGAAAACTGCCCATCTCCGCGGAAATCCATACGCTGGCAGTCCTGCCTTCCAAGCGGCCCCGCATGCCGCGCATGTCCCCAATCGACCAATTCTTCGGCGACCCCTTTTCCAATGGTTTTTTCCAGACGCAACAGCAAGTAACGATCCGCCCGGACCCGCTTGAAATGGAAATCAAGCCGCTTCCCACAGAAGGCAAACCCGCTCATTTTTCGGGAGCTGTCGGGCAATTCACCTTGGAAACCAAAGCCGCGCCGGTGCGTTTGAAAGCGGGCGACCCGGTGACGATCACCGTTGCGGTGAAGGGGGTTGGCAGCTTCGACCGCATGAACGCTCCCGCGATTGCCGAGGAGCCCGGCTGGCACATTTACCCGCCCAGCGGAAAATTCCAGGCCGATGACGAAGCGGGTATTTCCGGAACCAAAACGTTTGAAATCGCGGCGATCCCCGAAACCGCAAAAACCGAACTGCCTGCCGTGCTGTTTTCGTTTTTTAATCCGTCCACCGAAAAATACGAAACGCTCACCGGGGAGCGCATTGCGCTTTTGATGGAGGATGCCCCGGCTGCCACCCCCACGCCATCGCCTGCAGCTATCGCCGCAACTCCATCCGCTGCGCCCACCGCAATGCCGACCCCGAAGCCGAATGAGATCCAATATATCCGCGTCGATGCCGCTTCCTGGGGGGTCTCATTCGATCCTGTCTGGCGCACGCGCAATTTCTGGCTGTTCCAACTCCTGCCTTTTTCGGCTCTGCTGGCGCTGGGCGGCTGGCACTGGCGGCGCGCCAGGCTCGGGGATGGGATCGCCCGCCGAACGGCCACCCTGCGCCAAGCCAAAGCCTTGGCGTTCCGCATGCTGCGGCAGGAAAAAGCGCCTACGGCGGAATTTTTCGACGCAGCCATCCGTGTCATTCAGTTGGAGACAGCCCTCCGAATAAAAGAGATCGAACCCGGTGCGATTGATGCGGAAATAGCCATCGCGAGTCGTCCGCTCGATTGCGAAACGGCTGAGGGGATCCGTCGCCTTTTTGCCACCCACGACGAACTTCGGTATGCGGGAGTCGGCAGTTCGGGCAGAGAGCACGAGACTTCCGTGCATCCCGACCAGCGCGAACGGGTGCTGCAAATCCTCGCCCAATTTGAAACCAGCCATGCGTAATTCCGTCCTCCCGCTTCTGGCCCTATTAACCCTGTTCTGCGCGAAAAGCGTAGCCGCCCCTCCACCGGATTTTGACGCCGCAAATCGTCTTTTCGACAAAGGGGATTTCCAAGGCGCGCGCGCAAAGTATGAGACGCTAGTCCAAGCGGGCACTTGGAGCGCACATCTCTTTTACAATCTCGGCAACGCGGCGTTCCGGCTGGGGGATAGACCGGCAGCCTTCTTGGCCTATGAAAGGGCATTGGCTCTGGAACCAAATCATCCCGAAGCGAAAG